>JAGXOR010000021.1 GCA_023659785.1 Methanomicrobia archaeon LH_S13 | reverse complement strand
ATTTGCGGAATACAAACCGTCATCTACGCCAGTTTGAAGATAGAGCTGAAGATTAATTGTTAATACAAGAGTACAAGAGCCAATTCATCTCCCCCCCCCTTACGGAGGGAGTCTTCTTGGCTACTCAGATAAATAATTATAATTTAAAGGTTACAAACAAGACAAGGGGAAAAAATAAGAGGACTCGTAAGAGCCCTCCTTCTTAACTTCCTATCCCTATTTTAGTGTGTGTATGCCGCAGCTACCTTCCTCGCGTATTGCTCTACAAGATCCGCGCCGCAACTGGGGCAGGTGGCATAAAGTTTACCCAAAGCAGCGCTGCATACCGGGCATTTCTCAAACGTATTTTTCGTCTGCATCGTATCCCCCCAGAGATAACCATGATGCCCCTCAGGAGCAGGAGCCATCATATGTTCCACTATTTTATCTATTACTGCGTCCTTGTCCTTTGCTGTAAACATCTGGGTGCATACATAACAACGTCCTTGCGCCATTTTTTCCTCACCGTATAAACCATTAAAATTGTGTCTATTTAAATTTTTCGTTTTTTTTTATCGTTCCAATAGTGAGATACACAAATATCCTACAATCGTTTAAGTTTTACTATTTTTTAAAACGTTCGTAACATCAAATGCTAAATAACAAACAAACTCAAACAAACTCGGATTTTACAAGTTCAAGAAATAAGAAAAGAGAGCACACCAATAGAAATAAGGGTCCATATTGTAGAGCGAATTAAACAGCCAGTAATCACTGCAAGCCAGGTCATCAAAGGTGCCATTCCCATTAGCTTGCCTGCTACTGATCCCATAACAGAGCCCGTATACTGAAATGGAAATGTAACAAAAATAACGAGCCCTATAAACCCAAATCTCTTCGCCCATTTATATTTTTTTATCGCCTTTTCTCCACTTTCCTCCGCTCTTTCTACAAGCTTTCCTATATACGGTATTTTCTTCACATAGTCCAAGTTCCAGACTAAAAACAATGAGAGAACGGCATCAGCAAAAAGCAGGAAGGATATAAGAGCGGTAGGGGAGGTACCAAGTTTTAAACCTGCTGGAATGGCTGCCTCCAAGCCCAAAATAGGAAAAAATGAATAAATGCTAAAAACCGTCACATATTTCATGTATACCTCAGGGCCTTCGAGCCAGAAGAATAGCATTGCGGCACCCACAAGACAAACAGGAATAATGAGTTTCGCTAATGCTTTTAGCTTCATATCCTTTATTATTTCAATCTTTTCCATCAATTCCATTTCCTTTCTTTTTAATTAAAATAAAAATTCATTAGCTATAAAAGGGGAAGAAAAATGAAACTAAGAATAGTCTATGATAACGAAGCGAGAGAAGGATTAGAGAGCGATTGGGGGTTTTCATGTCTGCTTGAAGCAGAGAAGAAGATATTGTTTGACACCGGGGCATCGAGCGAGATTTTATCGCGCAACATGCAGCAGTTAGAGATAAGAAAAGAAGACATCGAAATTATCGCACTATCGCACGAGCACTGGGACCATATTGGCGGTCTTGATGCCGTGTTGCACCCAAATGTCATGGTGTACGTGCCTCGTTCATTCACGCGGAGAACAAAGAAAAGCATTGAGGAAAGGGCTGCGGGGGTCGTTGAGGTCTCAGGACCCGCGGACATTGTTCCCGGAGTTCATACAACGGGGGAACTCGAGACAGGAGCAGGGATAAAGGAGCAGTCGCTGGCCCTGGATACAAAAGGGGGAGAAGGCGTAGTTGCTTTGACTGGCTGTGCGCATCCGGGATTGGAAAACATTTTAGCGGCGGCAGAGAGGTTCGGAGAACTCTACGGTGTGATAGGTGGTTTTCATGGGTTCAGTAACCTGGAGTTATTAGAGAAGCTGAAAATGATAGTGCCCTGTCACTGCACCGTGCATAAGGAAGAAATAAGGAGGAGGTATTCAGAAAAAGCCGTTTGGTGTGGTGCTGGCGTGGTAATAGAGATTTAACTATCATGAGCAAAGGATAAAAAGTAACTGTTTAGTAAACTTTTTTGCGCAGCAAAAAAGTTTGTTAGAGGACCCCCAGCTCCCCAAGCTTATCCAGCGATTCCCGCTTCCCTAAGATCACAACGGTATCGCCCTCCCGTATTTCATCCTCAGGACCTATGCATATAACTTCCTCGCCCCTTATGATAGCGACTATTGTTGTTCCTACTTTTTCCTTTATCCCTAAGATAGTGCATGCGTCTCTAACGCGCTTATTTGCAATTTTCGCACCATGTTCAACCGTTAAACTTTCTAACGATGTCTCCCCCGTCTTCGTAGCGAACTCGAGGAAATCAGCGATTGCCGGCTTTGTTAAGCTTCTTGCCAACCTCCTCCCTCCTATTTTTTCCATTAAAATTACTCTCTTTACACCAACACTGTACAGCCGCTTAGCAGCCCCTTCAGAACTCGCTCTCGTTACTATCTCCAGATTTTTATTGAGCTCTTTCGCGGTAATGCAGAGGAATAAATTATCAGAATCCGAAGGTAAAGTGGATACCAATCCAGAAGCACGTTCTACGCCTGCTTCTATTAAAGTCTCATCCAATGTCGCTTCTCCTTCCACCACCGACAAATTCTTTTTCCTTAGTTCTATTGCAATCGCAGAATCATGCTCAATGATTACAAAATCTAATCCTTCTTTTCTGAATTCTTCTGCTGTTACACCCCCTGTGCGACCTCCACCGCATATTATCTTGTGGTTTTTCATCTTTGCTACGCTCCTTCTCTCCTTCACTATACCAAAAGCTTTGCTTAACCTTCCTTCCAGTACTAATCCTATTATCTCTACCAGTACATATAAGGCTACGCCTACGCCCGAAATCATCAATCCTACCGCAAATATTCTCCCGGCGGGGGTCTCAGGAACTATATCACCATATCCAACGGTGGTAATTGTGGTTATGGTCATATAGAGGGCATCAAGAAGGGAGAGTTGCTGTTGGGCTTCAATATACCAAAAGCCTACCATCCCTACTATAATCACCACGAGCAAGGAACAAATGGCTATCAATAGGTGCTTTATAGGTTCCTTTTCCATATTTAAAAATCTAAATTTGTGTGTTTTTTACGATGGGCCCGATGCGATTCGAACGCATGACCTTCGCCTCGTAAAGGCGACGTCATTCCAACTAGACCACGGGCCCTCTTCTGATATCATTTCAACCCCGCTCTTTATAAATGTTAAATTATCATTTTCATGCTTCCCTTCTTTAACCTGCTCACTATCTCTTCAATAGCCTCTTTTAAATTTTCCTTGTTATCGTAATTTTCCAATGAAGCAGCTAAATTCTCTTTTCCCTTGCCCTTACCCTTACCCTTCTTCCTTTCCTTAATCACCGAAATAATGTTCTTTATCGCTCTTTCCACGTCATCCACCACGCTTACAGTCGCATTCTTGGAAGTTCTCGATAAAGGATTCAAATCAATTGTTATCACCTTTTTTCCCATCCCGATAAGCGCTTCGCATCTATCGCCGTCTTCCAAAGGTGCAAGAACCACATCGGCACTGTATATTCCTTCACGATCAACCTTTGAACGTGCATGCTCTATTCCCGGTATTCTGGCATCTGATTTATCACCAAGCACTTTTCCTGCTCCTTGCTTCTCTAACATCTCCTTTATTTTCTTCATTCTCTCCTCGGTCCTGTAAAAGATATTTACCTCTAAAGGAGCGTTTATCAATTCACTTAACTCGATTATCCCTTTTGTAGCTAACGCTGCAACGTTTCCATTCACAGAAATCACTGGCTTCTCCGCAGCAAGCAATAAAGAAGCAGCAGCTCCTGTCGCTTTCATTGCTGAATCTAAAGTCCTTTCACCAATTAAATAATCAAAGGCTTCGCCCCTTCCATGTGCTATCAATCCTTGCTTGCTTATTATCCCTGTTTCTATACCAGCTACGAGCTTTTCCCGCTTCATTAAAGACTCGTAGCGGGGATGACTCTCAGGAATTTTAAACATAAAAATTTAATACGGTGGCATTCCGCCCGGCGGCATTCCACCCATACCTGCACCAGATTCAGGCGGCGGTGCCTCCTTCTTTGACGAAATCACGTCATCTATCCTGAGTATCATCGTTGCAGCCTCTACTGCGGATTCCACTGATTGTTTCTTTGTCCTCAACGGCTCTATCGCTCCTCCTTGCCCCATATCCACGATTTTTCCGGTATAAGCATCCAAACCCGCATTCTTCTCGCCTTTTTCATGCGCTGCTTTCAACTCTACCAGCTTGTCTATCGGGTCGAGCCCGGAATTTTCAGCCAACGTTCGTGGTATTACCTCCACCGCCGCTGCAAAATTCTCCACTGCCAATTGCTCTCTTCCTTTTAGTGATGCACTGTATTCCCTCACGCGCAGTGCCAGTTCCGTTTCTACTGCACCACCACCTGCAACTGCTTTTCCATCTTCAATTATGCACCCTGTTACCCGCAGCATGTCATGTAAAGTGCGCTCCACTTCATCCACTATGTGTTCTGTCCCACCTCTTATCACAATGGACACCGCATGAGGATTCTCGCACTCCTGTATAAACAGCATCTTATCTCCTGCCATTTTTCTTCCCTCTACTAAGCCAGCATGCCCTAAATCGCTTCCATTTATCTCTTCCACTGCAGTTACTATTTTACCCCTAGTAGCTTTTTCCAATTTCTCCATATCGCTTTTCTTCGCCCTTCGTACCGCAACAATGCCCTCCTTCGCAAGATAATGCTGCACGGCATCATCTATCCCCTTCTGGCATATCACAACATTCGCACCGCTTTCTTTTATGCGCTCCACCATCAGGCGCATCGTTCTCTCCTCCTCATCAAGGAAGCCCTTTAACTGGTCTGATGACGTTATCTTTACTTCTGCACTCGTTTCTGTCTTCTTCACTTCCAGCGCTGCATTAATCAATGCTATTTTCGCATCCTCTACTTTCCCCGGCATCCCAGGATGCACCATTTTTTTGTCTATTGCCATTCCCTGCACCAACTCTGTCTCCTCTATTCTCCCTCCCACTTTCTTCTCCACGTTTATATTATCCGTGTCAACCACCCTCTTCTCACCATGACCAGTTTCCGCGATTGCCTTAACCGCCTTTATTACAATTTCCGAGAGGAAATCACGATAATCCTCCGAGAATTTCCCGGTTATTGCGGTTCTTGCTATTTTCTTCAACTCTTCGTCATTGTTTATATCTATACCCGTAGCAATTTCCTCCAGCACCTTTATCGCCCTTTCCGCTGCAACTCTATATCCTGACGTGATTACCGATGGATGTACTTCCTGTTCCAATAGCTCCTCAGCCTTCTTTAGTAATTCGCCACTAATTACAACCGCGGTTGTAGTGCCATCTCCTGCTTCCACATCCACTGTTTTCGCAACCTCTACCATCATCTTCGCTGCCGGGCTATCTATGTCCATCTCCTTGAGAATGGTCACACCATCATTTGTTATAACTACATCGCCAAGGGAATCTACAAGCATCTTATCCATTCCCTTTGGACCCAAAGTAGTGCGAACCGCAGAAGCAACTGCCTTCGCCTCATTTATGTTCGTGCTCTGTGCTTCTCTTCCTTGTGTTTGCTCACTCCCTTCTTTCAGTACCAATACCGGTACTCCACCTAACTGTCCTGCCATTTTTATATTCCCCTCACTAACTAACTTTATCCTTCTTCTATTTTAAACTATAATCTAACTACGTATAACAGTTTTAATATATCAATAAATATTTTTGGAATTGAGGTTAGAGGATAGCATGAGATTGGTGATAAAATTCGGAGGAGGGGCAGTTGCAGATGGTGGAAAGATAAAGGCAGTAGCTGATTTGATACGAAGCGGCAAAGAAGAAGAGAAAGAAAGAAAAGAAATAGTCGTGGTGACCTCTGCAATTTTCAAAGTCACAGATATATTACATGAAAATGCAGCACGGGTAGCAAAAGAAGGGGATGTAGAAAAGGTAAAACAATTCGTGGATGAATTAAAAAAGAAGCATGAAGTGGTGGCATCAGAGGCAATAGACAATGAATATGTGTTGAGCGTAGTAACGAGAGAAATAAGAGAGAGAATGGGGGAAATGGAGAAAGCATTGATGGGAATAAGCCTTTTAGGGGAATTAACAACGAGGTCGCTTGATTATATCGTCTCGTTCGGCGAAAGATTATCAGCACCTATCCTGGCTGGCACATTACAATCAATGGGGATAGACGCGGTGCATCTTACCGGGGGCAAGGTTGGGATAATAACAAATGAGGATTATGGCAATGCACAGTTAGCGGTAGATGCAGAAGAGACGATAAGAGCGAGAATTATGCCTTTATTGGGCGCTAATAAAATACCCGTCATTAGCGGATATACAGGAAAAACGAAGAAAGGGATAATAACAACGCTGGGTAGAGGCGGCTCGGACTACACTGCCACCATAATAGGTGCGGCAATAGATGCCGATGAAGTATGGCTCTGGAAGGAGACTGAAGGAATAATGAGTGCGGACCCCAAGATAATACGGGATGCAAGAAAGATACCTTATATCTCATACGCAGAGGCGATGGAACTATCTTATTTCGGTGCTTCCGTACTCCATCCGAGGGCGATAGAGCCTGCGATGTGGAAAAAAATACCGATACGTGTGAAGAATTTGTTCAAGCCTGAGGATGAGGGCACACTTATTGGCGAGGAACCGGAGCAAACAAAAAGGGCTGCTAAAGCCATTACTCTTATTGAAAATACTTCTATCATCAATATCGCTGGGGCCGCTGTGAAGAGTATATCTGACATCGCAGCACGTATATTCTCTGCCTTAGCCGCTGAAAGCGTGGAGGACATCATAATGATAAGCCAGGGTTCATCGGAAAGAACAATATCTATTGTCATAGATAGTGCACAATTGGAAAGAGCCATTTATGCGATACAGAGCCTAAACGCAGGAGATACCGTGATACGGGATTTTACTTCCAATAGCAACGTTTGCGCAATGGGTGTTGTTGGAGCAGAAATGGCAGGAACGCCGGGAGTTGCAGGTGAAGTCTTTTCCGCTCTTGGTAAAGGAGGAATAAGCGTGATAATGATCTCTCAGGGCAGTTCTGAGTTTAATATCTCTTTTGTGGTAAAAAAGGAAGACGCGTATAAGGCAGCACAAGCGATACACGATATGTTTGAAATGGGAATGAGATACTAAACTAAAAAAATCCCAATGTAAAGGTAAAAGTAAAGGTTTAACTTATTTATCTTCTGAAACCATTAATATATTATATGGATGTGGACGTAAAAAGGAAAGGGAATGATAAGGACTGAGTCAAATGAGGTAAGCAATGAGGGGCAAGAGGGGCAAGTGGAAACCGGCCTGATTACCGGAGCAGAAATAAAAACAACTGAGGAAGTAAAAGTTCCAAAGTTGCTGATTGACCAGGTAATAGGGCAGGAACATGGTGTGGAAGTGATAAAGAAGGCTGCTAAGCAGAGAAGACACGTGATGCTGATTGGCACGCCTGGCACGGGAAAGTCAATGCTTGGGAGTAGCATGGCGGAATTGCTGCCAAAGGAGGAATTACAGGATCTATTGGTGTACCCTAATCCAGAGGATAAAAACATACCAAAGATAAGGGTTGTTCCTTATGGTAAAGGGAAAGAGATAGTGGATGCGCAGAAGATAGAAGTGAGAAAGCGCATTCAGATGCGAAACACTTTTCTTATGTTCTCTTTCATCCTTATCATTGGCATGGGTTTTATTTACGCAATACGCACAAAACCTTTTGACCCTATGTGGATTTTTTTGTCTATAATTGCCGGTGCGGTTGTACTTTTAGTGTTTAAATGGATGATGCCGAAGGAGGAGGCGATGATACCGAAGTTGCTTGTTTCCAATTTCGGGCGTGAAACAGCATCTTTCATAGATGCAACGGGGGCGCATTCTGGAGCTCTGCTCGGCGACGTCAGGCATGACCCATACCAGTCAGGAGGGTTGGAGACGCCGGCACACGATAGAGTAGAAGCAGGTGCTATTCACAAGGCGAATAAAGGCGTTCTCTTCATTGATGAGATAAACACGCTGAGGATAGAAGCGCAGCAAAACCTACTAACGGCATTACAGGAGAAAGAGTATTCTATAACGGGACAATCAGAGAGAAGTGCAGGAGCTATGGTGAAAACAGACCCTGTGCCATGTGATTTCATCATGATCGCCGCAGGCAATCTGGATGCCGTGGCAGGTATGCACCCCGCTCTCCGTTCCAGAATAAAGGGATATGGATATGAAATATACATGAAAGATACGATGGACGATACCGAGGAGAACAGAAAAAAACTTGTCAGGTTCATTGCTCAAGAGGTAATGCGTGACAAAAAGATACCTCATTTTAATAAAACTGGCATGGAAGAAATATTAAGGGAAGCGAGGAGAAGATCAGGCAGAAAAGGACAGCTTACTTTGATACTAAGGGACCTGGGCGGTTTGGTGCGTGTAGCAGGTGATATTGCTCGCGTAGAAGGTGCTAAATATGTAACGGGCGAGCATGTGATAAATGCGAAGGCGATGACAAAATCAGTGGAGCAGCAGGTGGCTGATGAATACCTGGAGCTCAAGAAGGAGTACAAATTGTTCAAAACTGATGGGTTTGAGATAGGAAAAGTGAATGGACTCGCGGTAGTTGGAGATTCTGGTGTGATGCTGCCTATAATCGCAGAGGTTACGCCAGCACAATCAAAAGAGGAAGGTAAAGTAATAGCGACCGGTAGATTGCAGGAAATAGCGCAGGAAGCAGTGCAAAATGTCTCCGCGGTATTCAAGAAATTCACCGGGAAGGACATTTCCACAAAAGATATTCACATTCAATTTGTAGGCACGCACGAGGGAGTAGAAGGTGATTCAGCTTCCATTTCCGTTGCTACCGCCGTTATTTCTTCTCTGGAGAATATCTCGGTGGACCAGAGTGTGGCGATGACAGGCTCTTTGTCCGTGCGAGGTGACGTTTTGCCAGTGGGAGGAATAACGCCGAAGGTGGAGGCTGCAGTACAGGCGGGCATCAAAGAAGTATTGATTCCACAGTCAAATCTGAATGACGTGCTTATCGAAGACAGATATAAGGATAAGGTAAAAATAATACCGGTGGTGACAATAGAGGACGTGCTTGAGCAGGTTTTAGTGGGTAAACTGAAGAAGAAGTTCATAGAGAAGATAAAAAGTTTCACCGAGGACGTGGAGAAGATTATTCCTGAGGGCGTTGTGGATAAACGGATGATTCAGCAGTAATCTATTTTTTATAAACTCGTGGTTTCTTACCTCATTTCCAAAACCTCGGAAATCCCCAACCGGTTTACGAGTTCATAAAGAAGCTTCTGCTTGAAATTTGAATACGCGACCTTGTTTGGTACTACCATTGCTATCTTCCGCTCAGATAATTTCGGATACGCGTCTTTAAATACAACTTCAATTTTCCTTACCCATCTCGGTATGTGCTCAGTAATAAAGACCACTGGGAATTCTTTCCATTCTCTCGCCTCATATCTCGATATGTTATCTGTAATTATTATGTAAAGTGAATCATGCTCTACAAAGGCATTGCCTGTAACAAACATGAAATAGTCATCCATTGTGAAGCCACTGAAATATCCCCCCGTATCTTCTACTTGTTCAGTTTCCGGTATGCCAAGAATCTCAGAAAAATCTGCTTTTCGCTTTTCACGTTTCATTCTCCCCCTCGCGTCATCTACAATTTCTCCTATCTCTTTTTCAACTGTTTCTCTCACAAGCATCTCAGCAGGTTTATTCATTTCCCATTCCCTTACCTTATCCTTCATTTCCTCTATTTTATCCTCACTCTGGTATAAGTCCAGAAATTCCTTTGTTTGTTTCCTCCCATACACGCACAGGTTCTTTTTGATAAACTCATCTTCTAATGAATGGAAGACCGCGGGAGAAAACATTTCGGATATATTATTTTTTATAACATCGTATTGCGTGAACTCACCAACGCCGTGTATACCTATTTTCAAAAGTAACTCTATCATTTTTAGTGCCGCTTTATTTCCTTCTTCCGTCGCTTTTTCAAAGTATTCCGATAAATCACAAGGCTGAGGCGAAAATCCGGCTGTAATCTCTTTGAAAAACTTTTCATAGCCTGACAAGCAAAGGTATTCGTTATAAGCGCCTATTTTTATAATCCCTTTCCTTCTAAGCAATTTTAACAAATCCTTACAGTCTTTCCCTGTCATCGCGTGGAAGTTTTTCACAAGCGCTTCTTCTGTCGTATAACCCTCCAACAGATAAAATATCCCCAACAATGTCTTCATATCATCGTTTGCCTCTGCTAATTTCAAAATGGTGCTTCTATATTCCTCAGGAAACATTTCTTATATCTCCTCCGTTTTCACCCAACAATCTGTCTATGAGCCATCCCTCATTGAAGGACTCTAAATCATCATATCCTTGACCCGTGCCAAGGAATAGAATGGGCTTTGAAGTGGAATGAGCGATGGAAATAGCAGTTCCTCCTTTCGCATCTATGTCTATCTTTGTCAGGGTAGAAGCATCTATTCCTACGACTTCATCGAATTTCTTCGCCCTTTCCACTGCATCGTTCCCTGCGACTGCTTCGTCCACAAATATCACGAGGTCGGGCTTTGTCACCCGGCATATCTTCTTCAATTGCTCCATGAGATTTATGGAAGTATGCATTCTTCCTGAAGTATCTGCCAGGACCACGTCTTTCCTGTTCGCCTTTGCATATTTCATCGCATCATATACAACTGCCGTGGGGTCCGCACCATATTGATGCTTTATCACTTTTATTCCCAAATTAGATGCGTGCTCCTCCATTTGTTCTGTTGCACCAGCTCTGTAAGTGTCCGCAGATGCGAGCACTACCGAATGCCCACCTCCAAGTAACTTCTTCGCTACCTTTGCAATACTCGTTGTCTTTCCAGTGCCATTCACGCCGGCAAAAACGATATTTACGGGCTTCTGTTTGTTATTCACAAACTCCTCAAAATCAAGTCTCTTAACGGGAAAGACCTTTAACAACGCATCTCTTAATGCTTCTTTCACTAATCCCCCGGTATCCAAGCCCCACTTCTTCCTCTTACCCTCCAATTCTTCTCTCACTCCAGAAATCAACTCCTCCACGACGGATAAAGCAACATCGCTCTCCAATAACGCCGTCTCCAACTCCTCCAGTGGCTTTTTCAAATCTTCATCGTCTAAAATTGTCTCCCCTTCTAATGCTGCCTTCCCCTTCGCTGTTACTTTGCGCTCGATGGTTTCAGAGAAGTTCCGAAGTTTCGTTCTCAGTTTGTCAAACATTTTTGTAAGTGCCAGTAGCTGTACCAGTACCAGTACCAGTCTCAGTGCGGGATGAAATCTCTTGCAATCTCGCCTGTAATTTCTGTGCCTCCTGCTCTAAGTTTTGCAATAAACCTGTCATTTCACGCTGTGAATTCTCCAATTCTTCCTTCTTTTCCTTAAGATACTGTATTGAAGAATCAGCGTCTTTTTCTGCACTCACACCGCCACCTAATTGAACGATTATCTTATCAGTGGCGCTTAGCGTAACGTAAATCGAAGAGTTAGCTCCTATTGGTACCATCAGCTCATCTCCCTCTTTCATGCGCTTCAACTGCTTTGTCGTCTCTATCGCCTTCTCATGCTCACCTATTGCCTGCTGGACAAAACGCAATTCCTGCGACGCCTTCTCAGCTTGCGCCTGATATTGTCGCAATCGTAAAGCCAGGGATTGCCCTTCTGCTTGCTGCTCCTTTTCTCTCTCAGTCACTTCTCTCTCCATCCCTCTTTCCTCCATTTTTATCGCTCTTTCCTTTAAAACTTTTAAGAAAAGTTTTAGTAGAAAAGAAAGACTTTTTTCCTTAATAAAGGTTTCATTCTCAAATAATGAAAATAAAAGGACGGAGCATCTCAAAAGGAGTAGCTCCAGGGAAAGCGTTAATTTCAAAGCAGAAAATTTCATTCCTCGGTGCAGTAGACCCTACTACGGGTATTATCGTAGATAAATCCATGGCCATTTATGGAAAAGAGATAAACAATCGCATTTTGATATTCCCTGGTGGAAAAGGCTCAACTGTTGGCTCTTATGTAATATACCAGCTTAAAAAGCATGGAAAAAGTCCATGTGCCATGATTAACCGGCGTGCAGATACGATAGTGGCAGTAGGAGCGATTATAGCCGAGATACCTGTTGTTGATTCGCTTGAGATTGACCCAATTGAAGACGAACTGATATGGGACGGAGAGGAGGTGTACGTGAATGGAACCGAAGGCTACATTGAATTACGATGAGGAAACAGAAACGAGGAGAAGATTAGAAAAGCAGGGCTATCATTTTGTAGGTACGCACAAGCATAGCGCAGTGAAAACGTGTTTATGGCTGTGGAAATCAATAAGAGGGGAAGGAAATTGTTATAAGGGTAAATTTTACGGCATTTCCGCGCATAGATGTGTTCAGATGACACCTTCCATTTTCTGCAACCAGAGATGTGCTCATTGTTGGCGCCCTATTGAAGCTTTCAACATAAGAACAGATACCGAGCTAAAGAAGCAGCCAGTTGAGTGGGATTCTCCTGCAGAGATAGTAGAAGGGTGCATAAGAGAGCAAAAAAGGCTTATTTCCGGGTTTAAAGGCTCACCAAAGGTAAACCGCGATGTCTTTGCAGAGGCTGAGGTTCCAAAGCACGCTGCCATTTCGCTCATAGGCGAGCCTACATTGTATCCCTATTTAAAGGGGCTTATACAGGAATTTCATTCGCATGATATGACCACTTTTGTGGTGACAAATGGTACGAATCCGGATGTGCTGCGGGAAATAAACCCCTCACAGCTTTATTTATCCCTGAATGCACCAGATGAAGCCATTTATAAAAGAGTTGCACATGCCAACTACTGGCCTCGGATAAACGAATCGCTGGACGAACTGAGAAGGAAGAAAGGTAGAACGAGAACGGTGATAAGAATTACATGTATAGAAGGGCTTAATATGGTAAATCCCGGTGGATATGCAGAAGTATTAAAAAGAGCAAATCCTGATTTTATCGAAGTAAAAGCGTACATGCATATTGGATATTCAAGAAAACAATTGCCTCGTGAATCTATGCCCGCGCATTCACGGGTGAAAGAGTTTGCAAGTGAAATTGCAGAACGTTTAGCAGCGGCTGCTTATGATGCTAAGGCCAATGCTAAGGCTAATGCAAATTATAATTACCGGATTATGGACGAATCGGAGATAAGCAGAGTGGTTCTTATTTCAAATGTTTCTTTGGAAAAACATTCGTTATTTACCAAACAACGTTGAAAGAAGCGTCTTTTTTGTTTCGCACATCTCCTCGAAGACGCATTTATCACAAGGCGCATTCACTCCCTTATCAGGAAAAACACCCCCTTTTATCCGCTTTACTCGTTTCAATATATGTAAAGCAAGCGCTCTATCTCTCCTTCTTATCTGCGTTTCCCTGAATTCCGCAGTCCTTATGTATTCCACAAACCCCTTTTTCACCGTTGTTTCGGATTCATCCTCTTCCTCGATAAGCATTGCATACGCTGCCAACTGCATCCTGTCGCTTTTCCACACATTATACTCAGGACACCTACCTGTTTTTATTATACAAGGTATAACTTCTTCCTCTGTTCTTATCAGCTTGTCCACACTGCCACTCATGCACAACTTTTCCGATACCATCGTATGTTCCCTCTCGTACCCATGAGCTTCCTCTAACTCCAACAGTCCGTTTTCATTCCTTATCTTCCTCAGCCATTTATCATTTTCCATATTCATACTCTGGCTGCGAATGAAATCTTCTTTTACCGCCTCAAAAAGATCCTTCTCCACGTCTTTCAGTTCTTCCTTATATATCTTTTCCACACCATCCACGATATCTTCAATTATTATTTTCGCACTCGCTTCCTCCGATTCAGGTTCCTCACCTTTTCCTTTTCCTTTTCCTTCTCCCTTTCTTTCTCCGTAAATTATATGTAAATTGAATGCTAACTCCTTCAGCAGAATGGATTCAATAATCCCCCTTTCTTTCCCCTTTGCTATTCCTGTTTGCTCATGTCCTTTTGCACGGAAATACACCAGCCTGGGACAGATTAAATATTGCGTTAAGTCAGAAACTTTAACTTTAACAGTGTATGCGTGTTCTTTTTTGTGTTTCATTGCATCACTTCCAACTTTCATCGAAACCTTTAAATATAGTTATCTTTTACTTATTGTTTGATACTATAACATGGGTAGACATAGGAGGGAATAAAGAAGAAAATGTTTGAAGCTAAGATAGATGCAAACGTGCTGAGAGAATGCATAGAGGCGATTACAGCAGTAGTGGATGAAGGGAAGTTAAGAATAACGGAGGATGGTTTTAAGCTGAGGGCTGTTGACCCTGCGAACGTAGCAATGATTTCCTTTGATTTGCAAAGCGATGCTTTTGACGAGTTTCGATTTGCGGCGAAGGAAGCGGAAGCTGGAGGTGAAGCAGAAGCTGCGGCGGAATCCCAGGTAGAGACTGAAATAGGCATGGATTTCGTGAAATTGCTTAGAATCCTCGGGATAGGGAGAAGAGAAGAGGTTGAGTTGGAACTGGATGAGCACGCTCAAAAGTTATTTACAAGGATGGGCAGTCTTTCCTACACCATTTCCTTGCTTGACCCCTCTTCGCTACGAAAAGAGCCAAAGGTTCCGGAGCTTGAGTTCCCTGTGCGGGTAATCATCGAAACGGAAGAGTTCAGAAGAACCATACGCGCTGCGGAGAAGATAGGGGACCACATTGCGCTTGGCGTAGATGAAGAACTGTTCTTTATGGAGGCCGAAGGAGAGATGGATAAACTGAGGTTGGAGTTGCGAAAGGAGCAATTGATATATCTGACGCCAGGAACGCTTTATTCTTTATACACGCTGGACTATATCGCGGCAATGAGCAAAGGCATGAGCCATGCAGAGAATATAACGCTTAATCTCGGTAAGGATTACCCGCTACAAATAGAATTTGAAATGGCAGAGGGCAAAGGAAAAGTCGGTTATTTGCTCGCACCGAGAATAGAGTCAGAATAAGCAAGGATTATGTATAAATCCCAATTATATCGGATAAAATAGCACTTGCAGCTTCGATAGGTCCGGCACCTTTACCGATAACAGTAATGTCTCCAGCCAAGTCGGTTTTTATGGTTGCAACGTTCAGCGTGCCCCCAACATTAAGCGGGTTGGCTTTTGGGACTAACCTGGGTGCAACCTTAAGGCACTCTCCTCTGTCCACATCGCCTATTAATTTTATCACGTAACCAGCACCGTTAGCCAGTTTCAAAGCTTCGGGTGTTATGTCTGTAATGCCTGCTACTTCTACGTCCTTATAAGTCATGTCCCTATCAAAAACGGAATTAGCTAAAATCACGAGTTTCACCGCAGTATCTATTCCCTCAACATCTTTAGAAGGGTCTGCCTCTGCTATTCCACGTTCCTGCGCTTCCTTTAACACGTGCTCGTATGGTAACCCTTCCTCTACCATCCTCGTTAAAATATAGTTGCAAGTGCCATTCAAAATACCTTTTATTGATATCACCCCTTTACCAGCGAGATTATCCCTTATCAAGGAAATTATCGGCATAGCACCGCCTACGGCTGCCTCAAATCTTAGTTCCTTCCCTCTACTCGCCGCGAGTTTCATCAACTTTTTATACTGTAATGCAAGAGGACCTTTATTCGAGGTTACTACATGCCTGTCCGACTCCAAAGCTGTAGTTATATGCGTTAATCCTGGCTTGCCATTCTCGACATTGGTTGGTGTTGTTTCTACCACAACCTCGTGCTCCACCTCCTTTATCATA
>JAGXOR010000219.1 GCA_023659785.1 Methanomicrobia archaeon LH_S13 | reverse complement strand
GGGAAAAGGGAAAGGGGCGGCGGTTAAGCAGGCTTTTGAAGCCATAGAAGATGACATAATTGTGACAATTGATGGAGACGGGACTTATTTACCTTCGGAGGTGAATAAATTACTTGATCCGATACTCGAAGGCAAAGCTGAGCACGTTATCGGCAACCGATTTGCATACGGAGGTGCATTTGCAATACGTCATAGAATTGGAAACTGGGTCTTGAACAAGATTTTTGGTTTTGGCTACGGCATAAGATTAAATGATATATTGTCGGGATACAGGGCGCTTACGAAGGATGCAGTGAGAAAGATGAATCTCAAAAAGGAAGGGTTTGAAATAGAAACTGAGATGGCGATAGAGTCAGCAAAAAAGGGCATCAGGATAAAAGAAGTTCCCATAAGCTATGAAAAAAGAAAAGGGCAATCAAAACTAAATTTTGTCCGCGATGGCTCAAAAATAGCATACACGCTATACGTGCTTGCGAGAACACATAATCCTATCTTCTATTTCGGCATCCTCGGCTCCTTATTTATTGCTGCCGGCTTCTTATCAGGCATTTACGTTGTGATAGAGTGGTTTAAGGGGATAACTCACGTGCCTCTTACCGTGTTTACATCTTTACTGATTATTTCAGGCGTGCAGTTCCTTATATTCGGATTATTTGGCGATTTGCTGGTGACGTTGCAGAGAGAAGCGATAGAAACGTTGAGAGGTGAGGGTGAGGGAAAGAAGTGAAGAAGGGAGAGAAGAAAGAAGAAAAGGAATTGATGTCTGCAATAGTACAGGATTATGAAACGGGGGAGGTTCTCATGCTTGCACACATGGATGAAGAGGCGCTGAGGCTTAGCATAGAGACCGGGAAGGCGCATTACTGGAGCAGAAGCAGGAGCAAACTATGGAGAAAGGGGGAGATTTCAGGTAATGAGCAGACAATACAAGATGTTCTGATAGATTGTGATGAAGATGCGGTGCTGTTGAAGGTGAAGCAGATAGGTGGGGCATGTCATACCGGATACCGGTCTTGCTTTTATCGCAGGATAAACGGCGAGATAGTAGGTGAAAAGGTGTTTGACCCTGAGGAGAAATATGGTAAGGAAGGAGACAAATGAGAGGATTAGCGGTTTAGATAAATGAATTCTGAACCACCAACACGCTAAACCTCTAAACCGCTATTCACTATTTGTGGTAGATTCCTTTTTATATACCCTTGACGTATATACAAAATGGTGATGCAACGTGCCAGAAGACAACGTGATATATGTCGGAAACAAACCCGTGATGAGTTATGTCCTGGCGGTAGTGACGCAGTTCAACAACGGCTTTGACGATGTAGTGATAAAGGCGAGAGGAAGAGCGATCTCAAGGGCTGTAGATACCGCAGAAGTAACGAAGAACAAGTTCATGCCGAACGTGGAAATAAGGGACATAAAAATAGGGACAGAAGCGATAGAGGGAGAAGGAGGAGACAAAGCGAACGTTTCCTCAATGGAAATAACAATGAAGACAAAGGCGTGAAAGGAGAAAAAGCGAAACATTGAGAAAAAGAGATTAGTTTTCTCCTGTTTTTATTTTTTCCTCCCTTTTCTTTTTTTATTTTTTATTTACC
>JAGXOR010000218.1 GCA_023659785.1 Methanomicrobia archaeon LH_S13 | reverse complement strand
GGTACAGCGAGATAGAAAAGAGATCAATGATAGATTCGATAAGTACTTGAAAGAGGAATTCTGGGGATAGATAAGCCCAAGGGTTATAACCCACACAATACCTTTCCCTTTTTTTATTTTTTGAAAAGGGAAAGTGTTGCCAACCGTATTTTGATATGTATCGTAAAAAGGAGGGGGTATGGAAGTTATGAGAAAAAGATATGCAGACACGCATGAAAGGATAAGAAGAGGAAAACAGGTACATGCTGATTTGGAAGATAAAAGGAGAGAAGGAGCGGAGGAAGAGAAGAAACCAGAATTAGATATAAAGAGTATTGAAGCGGAATATCTGGTGCCGGAGGAGATGAACTTTGTTGAAACTCCGGCGGTGAGAGAGATAAAAGAGAGGCTCTTGTTATGGATTGATACCGGGTATCCTGTTCATCTAATAGGACCTACCGGGTGCGGGAAGACAGCACTGGCAATACACGTAGCGTCTAAATTAGGAAGGCCAATGGTATGGATAAATGGAGATGACCAGATGACAACGGCAGACTTAATTGGGGGTTACTCAAGGATTGAAAGGCAGACTTTAAGCGATAGATTTGTCCATAACGTATATAAAAGCGCGGAGACGATGGAGCCGACCTGGGTGGATAATCCATTAACGCTGGCTTGCAAATATGGCTACACGCTTGTGTACAATGAGTTCTCAAGGACAAAGCCCGTGGCGAATAACGTCCTTCTTGGCGTTCTCGAAGAGGGGATACTTGAGTTGCCAACGAAATTCGGTGAGGAACGCTACGTTAACGTTCATCCTGACTTCAATGTCGTTTTCACTTCTAATCCCATTGAATATGCGGGTGTGCATAGGCCGCAGGATGCTTTGCTTGATCGGCTCGTGGGCATCTACATGGATTTCTATAATTTCGAAACCGAGGTAGAAATTGTGATGGCTCATGCAAGTGTCCCGAGGAATGTAGCAGAGCGAGTGGTGAAAGTGGTAAGGGGATTAAGAGAGATGGAACCCCTGGGTGGCAATGGGATAGAGAAGCCGGGCACTCGTGCGTGCATCATGATTGCGCAGGGATTGGAAGTATTGAACAGGTATGCGAATGAAGATATTGAACGCATAAGTGCGGATGTCTTGACATCTAAAGTAAGAGGACCTGCAGAGCATGTGGAACTACAAAGCAGGATAAAAGAAGTTGTCGCTGCTTCGGGTAAAAGAAAAAAAGACCGTACCAGCGAAAGTAGTGAAGGCGAAGGCGAAATGCGGGTGCCAGAGAGTAATTAAAATTGAGGTGATTAAAAATGGCTACTGAGGGAATTCTGGATTTGGGAGAGAAATCGAGGGGGATAATAGAGGAGCTTCTGGATAAGCACGCGGAAAGTGTTATAAGTGTAACAAAAGAGGAAAACGAATGGAAGGTATTGGTTGAGGTATTGGAAAGGAGAGCGGTTCCAGATACCCAGGACCTCCTCGGAAGGTATGAGCTAAAGCTGGATGAGAATAAGGAGCTTCTTGGGTATGAGCGAGTAGTTTTGATGAGGAGACAAGACCAGGATAAAGAGAAATGGTATGAGGAAGAGGGATAGTAATTGCTCAATATCCGGGGG
>JAGXOR010000217.1 GCA_023659785.1 Methanomicrobia archaeon LH_S13 | reverse complement strand
TAATACTATCAAATAATAGAAAAATGGACAAAAAGTTCATATTTTGTCATCATAACTGCCACCTTCACATCTCCAATCGTTTTAATCTCCATTTTCTTCCTCCCTTTCTGTATTTACAAGAATCTGAACACCTCCGGCAGCTCGCCTACAACGGACCTGAACTTTGCATTCCACTTGTCCGGGTCTAACCCTTTCTGTGCGAGAAGAACCGTAGCCCAGCGCTCCAATCCCACACCAGAACAGCCGGACCACAATTCCTCACCGCTTTGCAGCTTCACGCTGAACTCCTTGGGATATTTGTCTCCATTCACACTTACATTCTGGAACTCCAGCCATTTACCACTGTAAGGCAGAACTGCCTCGTAATCTATGGTCCCTACTTCCTTTAACTCTGCCAGACCCGCTTTGCCTTCTTGCACCATGAACCATGGCGTTACCCATGCCTCTCGCCACTCGATGTCCAGAAACTCATCGAATACGCGGCGATACTTCGCCTGCAACTGCTTGGCATGCTCTATCACCTGCTCCTTATTCCCTATCCATACTATTTCCACACGATGAAACTCATCCAGCCGCTCTATACCATGAAGTCCACCGCTTTCATACCTGTACGATGTTCCGGACCTGTCAAAAACCTTTATCGGTAGAATTTCATCCGGTATTGTCTTCCCTTGCATGAAAATCCAAAACGGTGGGCATTGCGCATAACACATCCCGCCCACGTTCTCTATTCGTCCCATTATCATATCCAGAGGAACTTCATTCGTAACTTTGTAATAATCCACCACCTCCTCCCAGTATTCAGGGTCTCTCGTCTTTGGCGTGCAGACGTAATACGCCTCAGGATAAATCCCTTTTGCGTGACCCGACTTCTTCCACACGCTCCACGGCACGAACTTAGGAAAAATCATCTCTTCATAGCCAAAGGGCTCCAATAAATTATCAAGTAATATGCGCTCAAGAGTTCTGAAAATTCTTGTTGACTGCGGTCCGTGTATCCACTGCCCCCTTCCCGCGGCATGCCGTATCCAACCACGCTTTATCATTTCTTCCGTAGGGTCTTTATCGAAATAGAAAGGCTTTTTGTTACTCTCAAACAGCAGTTCCCAGTGCTCCTTTTTCCCTTTCCACTTCTCTGCTTCGCGTTTATCCTCCAGCAGCCTTATTATCCTATCCGGAATCCTCTTCTCTAACGAGAACTCATCTACATCCAGAGAAAGTTTTAACCATCCTTCTTCTTGTTTTATTTCCTTCACAAACGGCAATTTCTTTAGCCTCAATCCCTCTTCCCATTCCATTGCTATCGCATAATCCTCTATTTCCATTCCTCGTATCCCTATGCTGTGCTTTCCTAAGAATTTGCCAAATTCGTTTTTTACTCTGAGGAGCGCATCATGTGCTCTCACAAACCTGTCAGAGACGATTTTCAGCCCAATTTTTTCTCCTGCCACGTTCCACCTCTCAATTTCAGCACCGCAACCAGGAGGTGCACCTTTCTTTAATACTTCTGTGTTACAGAGCTTCACAAAATCCGCTATTTCCGACGAACTTACAGTCTCACTTAAACTGCCGCTGCATTTAAGTTCTGCTTTTAGCTGGAATTCCATGTTCATATCTCTTACCTCTTATCTCCCTTGCCCTCAGTT
>JAGXOR010000216.1 GCA_023659785.1 Methanomicrobia archaeon LH_S13 | reverse complement strand
GGCTATGAATTTCCCGGCGCGGTAAGACACACTGTTTTTAATGGCATGGTGGTGAGTGAACATGGGGCTGCGGAGATTTGAACTCCGGTTACCAGCTCCCCGAGCTGGGAGGATGGCCTGGCTACCTTACAGCCCCAGACACTATTTATAAAGTGGACATACATAAATACATAATTAAGCGGGGTGAAATAGAAGCGATGAGCGTATCGAAATACGCGTATGTATATGCGAGGATAAGAGCGAGGATGAGCGAACTTATGGACGAGAGGAGAATAAGAGAACTCGTAGATGCTCGTAGGGGAGATTTCTTGTCTTTACTGATGGATACTGCGTATAAAGATAAATTAACACAGGCGGCATTGGTAGAAGTAAAAGCAAGAAAAATAGAGAAAGCGCTGAAAGAAGAGCTGATTGACCAGTATTTAATGGTGATAAAATCAATGGAAGGAGCAATAAGGGATGTTTTTGTGGAATTCCTCAGACGATTGGAAGTAAAGAATCTGAAAGCGGTTATCAGGGCTAAAGCTGCGGAGATTGCAGGAACAGAAACTCCTGAAACAGCCTTGTTTTTCCCGGTTGAAGATTTCTTCAAACGAAGAATAAGCAGATTATCCGAAGCCAACTCGATAGAAAGCGTAATAGAACAATTGGAAAATCCTTATAGAGGAGTTTTGGAAGAAGCATTGTCGAAGTATGAAGAAAGCAAGAGGGTTTTAATCCTTGAGAACGCCCTTGATGAGGAGATCTATGGTGCTATATGGAATAGAATAGAGAGGCTAAGAGGGAAAGACAAGGAAATAGTAAGAAAAATTATTGGGACTGAGTATGACCTTACGAATCTCATGACTTTGCTACGGTGCAAATCAGAAGGGATAGCGGAAGCGGAGATAAGTGAATATCTTTTGCCTGACACCCATACATTTTATTTTAATGCCGATGCGATGAACGATTCGATGTTCGCGAAGGACGTGAGCACCGCTATTCAGTTGATGCCAGCTTCAGTATATAAAGAGGTGTTATCTGAGACTTTATCATCTTATGAAGCGGAGCAATCGCT
The DNA here is from genome assembly GCA_023659785.1 of Methanomicrobia archaeon LH_S13. GTDB lineage: Archaea > Halobacteriota > Syntropharchaeia > Alkanophagales > Methanospirareceae > JAGXOR01. Next base: position 611 of record JAGXOR010000216.1, on the reverse strand, counting down.
TATCCCTTTTGAAAATGCCCTCTTGCAATATTTTTTCGTGGTGATAAAAGACATACTGAGAGGTTATCCCATCAATATTGGCACAGCAATAGGTTTCCTTTACCTTAAAGAGATAGAAATAGGGAATCTTTGCACTATTGCGGTTTGCAAGGAGAATGAAATACCTGCGGAGGAGACGATGGAAATTGTCAGGACGTGAATGAAGATGAACGTGAAAAAAGATATTGATTCATGGAATGATGTTCCTTATAGTTCCTCATTTTATAGAAAAATATGAGGTTGGTAGTAAACGGAGACTATAAACTCCCGCCAATCCCAGAGCTTCAAGATTCCTGGACGCGTTGTGATCTGCGTTATCTGCATGACCCCCCGCTCAAACACATGAATCTCTCGCCTCTACGATTTCTTCTATCTATGTTGTCCCCCAACGGCGCATCTCCGCAATGTTTTCCAGGGGTTTTTGAGACCTATGCGTATCCCCTTTTCTTCACAGATCTGCTTCAATCGCGTGCCGACCCTGGCATAAAACCAGAAAGATAGCAGTCTATTCTATTTGCTTTACGAGAGAACTTCCCTCGCTTACCCCTCTTCACATGCTTCAGATTTTCTAA
>JAGXOR010000215.1 GCA_023659785.1 Methanomicrobia archaeon LH_S13 | reverse complement strand
AAAAGCGGAAATCTTTTTTGTCCGCTGGATAAATGGATGCAACAATTGATGATATTTTAGTCGAGGGTTTTACCGAAGGTAAAAAAGTTGTGTGAAAATCTGTGTAATCTTGTGGTTAAGCTTTTTGGCAAGGTTCTTTTGAAGTTGTCGCTCATATCTCTCCACTTCTTCTTTTGGCTTCACTTCTATCACCTCAATATCCTTTGGAAGCATAGAAACTACATTATGGAATGCACCGAGAAAGACTATCCCCGTCTCTCCTTCTTTTAGCGTTTCGTCTATCATTTTTACTATATATTCGTCCCTCTGCTTTAATAACCTCTCTTTATGCAATCTATACTTCGTATAATGCGATAATCGCTCTATGAACGACTTGGACTTTGCCATCTCGACTACAAAGTCACGTTCTTTTTTAACCAGACCAATATCCTCTGTCTTCATTATGGTTGCACCGCGCTCAACCAAATTATAAACTAAGAGATAGTTTTTACTGCCGATTTCAGTAGCAGTTTTTACGATTTTTATGCCCAAATCGCCATCGGCAACCAGCCCATCCTGATATATTTTGAATCCCTTAACATCTAAAGAACGAAAATAATCATATATAGAATCCCAGAAATCCGAGATTGCCTTTTTATGCCTCTCCCACTTCTCTTCTCCGTACCTGTCAATAATTTTTTTCTCTACCTCAGAAGCCAGACTACCAAAATCTGCACTCGTATGTATAATAGGAACATAAATTATTCTTCTCATTCATTCACCTTCTCTTCTAATAATGCTGTTCATTTTATTTAATGCGGGGGGCAGGATTCGAACCTGCGAACCCCTTCAGGAGCAGATCTTGAGTCTGCCACCTTTGTCCTCTCGGTAACCCCCGCTCTCAGTAACTTTTACTTCACAGGTGCCTCTTTATCATATAATTTAAGTCAACTAACTCCAATATAAAAATTGGTAATCTGTGAAATCTCGTGGTTTAGAATGATATTCACACAATCATCGTAGCTGCCGAGGCTATCGCTGAGAACCTCTCCACTGCTTCTCTCGCAACCGGCCCCCTTATCTCTGAACCCTTTGGAGCTCCTTTATCGTCAACGACAACCGCAGCATTGTCCTCAAACTTCACTCGCATCCCGGAAGGTCGCCTATATTCCTTCCTTTGTCTTATTATCACCGCTTTCAGTATCTGCTTCTTTATTTCCGGTCTACCCTTCTTCACTGTTATCACCACCATATCCCCAACTCCAGCCTTTGGATACCTGTTTTTCACGCCGCGGTATCCTTTCACAGCTATTATCTGTAATACCTTCGCACCGGTATTATCTACGCAATCTAAACGCGTACCAGTATGCAAAGCCTTCGTTATCTTTGCTTTCACTCCCTTCATTTCTTCTCCACCACTACAAAGCTTTTCGTCTTGCTCAAAGGACGGCATTCCGCAATTTTTACCCTTCCTCCTTCCTTCGCATCTATACAAGGAGGATTATGAGCATGTATCTTTGACCTTCTCTTTTCATACCGTTCATATTTCCTTATCTTCTTCAGGTAAGACCTCAAAACAACAACCGTCTTTGGCGCTTTAGCGCTTACCACCACTCCCTCTATAATTTGCCCCCGTACCGGCAACTTACCGTGAAATGGGCAATTTTCATCCTCGCATTCCTTCTCTGGCACCCTGACAT
>JAGXOR010000214.1 GCA_023659785.1 Methanomicrobia archaeon LH_S13 | reverse complement strand
ATATATTATATCATATTATAAATTCCCCTTTCATAAATAAAAAGGAAGAAGGTGAAATGAAACACCAACAATCATTTTATTATCATGTATTCCTTTTCTATTTGTATAATACTGATACGGTAAATATTCAGCGGGGTAGGGTAGTTAGGAGATCCCGTCGGGCTCATAACCCGGAGATCGATGGTTCGAATCCATCCCCCGCTATTGGAAAATGATAATCAATTCCGATTTACATATCCATTCGCATTATTCTGCGGCTACTTCTCCTCGTATGGATTTACCCACGCTGGCTACGGAAGCTTCGAGGAAAGGGATACAGCTACTCGGCACTGGTGATTGTTTACATCAGAAATGGTTAAAAGGGATAAGAGAGCAGGAAGAAAAGAAAGGTATTTTTTACTTTAAGGGTACTGGGGAAGGCAAAGATACAAACACTACTTTTGTGCTTACCGTGGAAGTAGAAGATATGAAAAGAGTGCATCATTTACTCATATTGCCTTCGATTTCGAAGACTGAGGAATTATACGAGTCATTTAGAAAGTATTCGCCGGATATTGATTCAAATGGCAGACCATCGCTGAGACTGAGTGGAGAGGAAATAGCAGAACATGCGAAAGATGCAGAAGCTCTTATAGGACCCTGTCATGCGTTTACACCCTGGACTGCTTTATATGCATACCACAATTCGCTGCGCGAGTGCTATGGCGACATGGTGGGATACGTTTCCTTTGTGGAGTTGGGGTTGAGTGCGGATTCGTCCTATGCAGACAGAATAAAAGAATTACACGAGCTTACGTTTTTGACTAACTCGGATGCACATTCGCCCTACCCTATTCGGCTGGCGAGGGAGTTCAACAGGTTTCAAGTGGAGGACATAAGTTTTGATGAGTTAAAAGCGGCGATAGAGAGAAAAAGGGGAAGGAAGCCGGTGCTTAACGTAGGTGTGCCTCCAAAAGAGGGGAAGTATAATGAAAGTGCGTGTATCAGGTGTTATAAGCATTATTCGCTCCGCGAGGCGATGATAAGAAAATGGAGATGTGAATGTGGAGGTTTGATAAAGAAAGGTGTGCGGGACAGGGTAAATGAGCTTGCGGATTGCGATGGTACGCATCCGGAGCATCGGCCTCCTTATTTACACTTGATACCGCTGGCTGAGATAATCGGACTGGCATTGCACAAGTCCGCGAGTTCAAAATCGGTAACAAAGATATGGGAGTCGCTATTGGCTGAATTTTGCACTGAAGTTAACGTATTGGTGGATGCTCCGATAGATGATTTTCATGCTACTAATTTTAATCTGGATGCCGGTGTGTTAAAAGCGATAAAAGCATTTAGAGAAGGGGAAATACGGATAATACCTGGTGGTGGTGGTAAATATGGCGTTATAAAGCTGAAAGCGAAAGAAACAGGTGAAGAAATAGAGGTAGAGAGAGGGCAAAAGGAGCAGCTTTCTTTGCTTGATTTTTGACAATAAAATTATATGCACTAAAATTTAACTTATGAGCCAAGAAGTCCCCTTCCGAAAGATAGGGGGGATGAATTGGCTCCCGATTTGGTGATATGGTAGGGGTGTATAGGAGCAGATAAATCTTTTCTACCACACCACCAATAACAGTATTTATATATTAAACATAAATAAGTTACTGGTGTATAAAGATGCAGGTCACATATAAGTTTCGGC
>JAGXOR010000213.1 GCA_023659785.1 Methanomicrobia archaeon LH_S13 | reverse complement strand
CTATTTGGATTGGCTGAGTCCGGAAAACGACATTTACGATGAGGTCTTTAAAAATGAAATTGAGTAGAGGTAAAGTTGTCCTTTGCAAAGTTCTAATGCCTTCAGAGGAATTGAGGAAGTTCAAACTACGACCTGGCTTAATTGTCTCAAAAGATTTAAACAACAAAAGACTCGATGATGTAATTATAGCTATTTGCACATCTAAAATTTCGAGAAGTCACGAAGCAACACAATATCTTATTGAAGGAGATGAGATCGTTCAGGCAGGAATAAAGGTTGCTTCGGTTGTTAAATGTGAGTCTTTATTAACCATAAACAAATCAATGATCATCAAAGTCCTTGGGATACTTTCTGAAAAAGGGATTCGTAAAGTTAATGAGTGTCTAAAGGACGCTCTTGAATTAAAGTAATATCTGGGCAGAGGGATAAAAGCGAGAGGGATAAAAACCATGCGCGGGAAACAAAAACCATCCAAAAGTTTTATATTCTCGCTTGGCGAAAATAGTAATGAAGCGAAGGATGCGAAAAAAAAAACATTTATAATGGTGCAAATGTATAAATAAAGGTAAAAGCGAAGGATTGAAAATCACGGAAGAAAGGGGTGAATAGAAGTGAAAATATGGTCTGAAGACGCAGATATGGAAAGATACCATGAAATGGAAGAAGAACTTATAAGAAAGCACCATGGCGAGGTTGCCGTATTTTGTGAGGGTAAGCTTATCGCAATAGGTAAGACGATAAAGGAAGCAGTTGAGGCGGCAAAAAAGCGTACAGGAAATAGGAACTTTTTCGTTCGCGAACTTTATACAGTAAAAGAGCAAGCCGAGAGTATATTCAATGGAGGACGGTCTGCTTGAAATCGTGGGATTATAGTGACGGCATTCCCAATGTACCTGTTGCTATTATAGGAAGAGATACTACAATCCGTGAATGGGGTTTTGGCAGTAAAAAAGCAAAGAAGGTGAAACTGGGCAAGATTATGATTCGCTTCATTAAGGATACTGAGGTCGTAGTAGCCGTGCCATCAGAAGATGATTATCCAGAAAAGGCGCCTCGTCTAATCCTTGGAAGAAACTTCATGGAGAAATTCAGAATTGTATTGGATGGAATATCGCAGAGGATTTCTGTGGATGATGTTGTTAAACAAGGGGAGAGAGAACATTAGTAAAAATAAACTTCTTTCAAGCATCTTCTTTTTCGATTTTACGAATTTATTTTTGTCTCTTTCCGCTGTTCTCCCCTTTTTCATTCCCTGTTTAAGCGGGATGCGAGAGCGAAGAAGCACTCATATCATTGAGTTGTTTGGGTGCGCGAAAGTTCCCAAGCAATCGTAGTATCCGCGGATACAATGAGTTTTGTCGCACACTTTTTCTTGAAAGTTCGTGCGCACTAAAAAAGAAATGGAAAGGACTATGATCAGAATCACCAACACCAACGCTAGCACCGCTGGCACCAACGCCAACACCACCAGTTGTAAAAACAACGCCAACTATACCACCAACACCAGCGCCAACACCAACGCCGAGAGCACCAGGATTCGAAGCGGTATTCGTAAACTTTTTTGCTTCGCAAAAACCTGTACTAAAAATGCTTCGCTATTGCAGGGCTGTTAGCAGTGGCATATTTAGTGGTGCGAAGGAAGAGGAAGTAAAACAAGCAATGCAAAAGGTAAAGTGCAAAATGAAAACATAA
>JAGXOR010000212.1 GCA_023659785.1 Methanomicrobia archaeon LH_S13 | reverse complement strand
ATAGAAACGCTCACGCAGGACTTGAAGGTGATCGCAGAACGAGGCGGAGTCGTGGAATTAAAGAAAATACCAGGCGTGGGAGAAGGTATCGCAAAGAAAATAGTAGAGATAGCAAAGACAGGGGATTGCAAGAAGCATAGAGAGCTGATGCAAGCAATACCTGCGGGTTTACTTGAACTCTTAGCCATTCCCCGTGTCGGTCCGAAGACAATAGCAAAGGTGCATGAAGAGGCTGGAATAAGTAGTATAGAGGAATTGGAAGAAGCTTCTAAGTCGCATAAGTTAGAAGGGATATCAGGATTGGGTGTCAAGGTAGGGGAGAACATATTGAAGGGGATAGAGCAATACAGGAGATATAAAGGGAGGAAATTACTTTCCGAAGCACTGCCTCGTGCGGAATCAATAGTGAAAGAATTGAAGAAGTTAGATGCGGTAGAGCGGATAACAATTGCGGGGAGTTTGCGCAGGATGCGTGAGACGATAGGCGATATAGATATACTGGTGGTATCAAAGCGACCAAAGGAAGTGATAGATGCGTTCACAAGTCTTGATGATGTAGAGGATATAGTGGCAAAAGGGGATACGAAATCGTCTATTGTATTGCGGGGAATAGACGTGGACCTAAGAGTGGTGGATGCGTTTTCGTTTGGCGCTGCTGCTCATTATTTCACGGGTTCCAAGCATCATAACATAAGAATCCGCGAATTGGGCGTGAAGAAAGGGTTAAAGATAAGTGAATACGGCGTTTTCCGAGGTGAGGATAAGATAGGAGGGGAGAGCGAGGAGGACGTGTTCGAAAGTGTTGGTCTCGCATATATCCCGCCGGAGCTAAGGGATGACCGTGGCGAGGTAGAAGCTGCTAAGGAGAACAGAATACCAAAATTGGTGGAGCTTGGCGATATAAAGGGCGATTTGCACGTGCATACGAAATGGAGTGATGGAAAGAACAGCATAGAGGAAATGGCTGAGACTGCTATTTCTTTGGGTTACGAGTATATTGCAGTAGCAGACCATTCTCCTGCGGTAGGTATTACTGGAGGGATGGATGAGGATAAAATAGCGAAGAGGCAGGAGGAGATAGAAAAGGTGAACAAGAGATTTGAAGATAGGGGTAGCGATTTCAAGGTTTTATCCGCATCCGAGGTGGACATAAAATCCGATTTCTCTATGGACTTCCCAGATGAGATATTGAAATCATTGGACGTGGTTGTAGGTGCGGTTCATACTAAATTCTCGCAAGACCGAGAGACGATGACGGAACGAATCGTAACTGCGATGGAAAACCCGAACGTGGATATAATTGCACATCCTACGGGACGTGTTCTTGGTAAGAGGGACCCCTATGAGGTGAATATGGAGCGGTTGATGGAAGTGGCGAAGGTTACTGGCACTGTCATGGAACTAAATTCATTTCCTAACAGGCTTGACCTTAACGATATGCATTGTAGGATGGCGAAGGATTATGGTGTTTTGGTGGCGATTTCAACAGATTCGCATGATGCAACGCATATGGGTGCGGTGATAAAATATGGTGTGACAACAGCAAGAAGGGGATGGCTCGAAGCAAAAGACGTTGTGAATACGAGGGGGTTAGGGGAGATGCTGAGGGAGCTAAAGATTTAAAAAGCAAGGAGTGAAGACTGATGACGAGACGGAAAAAATAATAGGATATAGTTAACTGAAATGTACCGAAATGTTTATCTTTATGCTTTATGATACTAT
>JAGXOR010000211.1 GCA_023659785.1 Methanomicrobia archaeon LH_S13 | reverse complement strand
AGAAGCCGGGTAATGATCACTTAGGTGGACTTAAGACCGCTTATTTGTGAACCCTTCCACCTCTATATCTTCTTTTAGAAATTTAATATTCTATTCCTGAAGTTGTGCTACTGGTTTTATTCCAATAATGCTTGACCTTCTCCATGCGAGTTGCTATATCAGCCATTTCTATTATTCTGGCACCGAGCTCTCTGCCGCTAAGGATGACATCAGTAGAGCCTCTTTTATTTAACAACTCTATGACGTCATCTTCTGTTAAAAGCTCGAACTTTACCGCGTACAATATCTCGTCCAGAATTAATAGGTCGGTCTTTTTTCCCGCTAACACAGTAAGAGCTAATTCCAAACCCTCTTTAGCCTTTTTGAGGTGTATCTCCCGCGATTCCTCGTCCTTTAAAAAACCATGAGCACCGCAAAGATATATCTGGAGGTTATCAAGGTTCTTTAGAAACTGGTATTCCCCGGTAGTTGGGCTTCCTTTCATAAACTGCAATATCACTACCCTTTTTTTGTGACCCAACGTCCTTATAGCATGACCAATAGAGGCTGTTGTCTTTCCCTCTCCCTTTCCATAATAGGCGATGATTTTTCCGTTCATTGTATATTTTTAATTTAATATAGTGGTGTACCTTATTAGCAATAAATAATCGTCTACGATACATTTTTAGAAGGTTAAAATGAAAGAGGCAATGTTCTACGAGAAACTGGAAGAGAACGCGGTTAGGTGTCACCTATGCCCTCATCATTGCAAGATAAACGAATCGAAAGGGGGGATATGTGGGGTTAGAGAAAACAGGGGTGGTGTCCTCTACAGCCTGGTCTACGGTAAGGTAGTTGCGAGAGGGATTGACCCAATAGAGAAGAAACCCTTCTTCCATTTCCACCCCGGCTCTGAGGCACACTCAATTGCTACGGTTGGGTGTAACTTCAGATGCAAGAACTGCCAGAACTTCCATATTTCCCGGATGCCAAAAGAAGGCGAGAAACAGATAGTAGGGGAAGATGCATCTCCTGAAGAGATTGTTGCAGCAGCCAAGCAATACGGTTGTAGGACTATCGCGTACACTTATACAGAGCCGACCATCTTTTTCGACTTTGCTTATGACACTGCCAGACTGGCGCATAAAGAAGGGATATACAATGTCTTTGTTTCAAATGGGTATATTACGGAGGAAGCTATATACACTCTCGCTCCTTACTTAGATGCGATAAATGTAGACCTGAAAGGTTCCGAGGACCTGTATCGAAAAATTTGTGGCGGGCACCTGCAACCCGTCCTGGATACGATAAAGCTATACAAAAGCCTGGGCGTTTGGGTCGAGGTAACCACGCTGGTTATACCAACGTTGAACGATTCGGAGGAAGATTTCAGATGGATTGCCGAATTTGTTAAAAGTGTAGGCGTGGACATCCCATGGCATATTTCACAGTTCTATCCCGCATATAAGCTGCTTGATATCCCTCCAACGCCTGTTACTACCTTGCGTAAAGCGAGAGAAATTGGGCTGGATGTAGGATTGAGATACGTGTATGAGGGCAACGTTCCGGGTGAGGGTGGGGAGAATACCTACTGCTACCAATGCGGAGAGTTGTTAATCCGGCGCTATGGATTCCAGATTCTGGAGAATAAAATACGAGATTCAAGATGTCCAAGTTGTGGTGCGAAGATAGATGGGATGTTAGGGTTCACAAATAAGCGGTCTTAAGTCCACCTAAGTGATCATTACCCGGCT
>JAGXOR010000210.1 GCA_023659785.1 Methanomicrobia archaeon LH_S13 | reverse complement strand
ATCTTTTTTATTACAAACCTTTTCTTAAAATTGAATTTTTGTATTTGTATAGCTCACCTCAAACAATTTTGAGTTCATCATAGATATCTTTTCGGTTTCTTCAGTTCTTTGAACTTACCAAATTGCTCCGCTAAGTCTGCTATTTCTCTATCCCTCATTTCTTTCTGCTGTTTCCGCTCTTCCATGGATGAACGTCCTGACCCCGCGATGGCCTGATCACTACCACCACCTCGTCATCAGGCCTTCTCTTACCACCTCGTACACCGTACTTCCTAATCTCATTGCCTTACCTGTAAATATCTCCTCCTTTGCTTCTGCGAACTGCGAAGCGTTTTTGATAAAAATTTTAGGAAAACTTTTACAGGCAACAACCACAGAATCAGTAGAATCACCCGTGAACAGGTCTCCCTGCTCATCTCGCATATCGAGGTCAAATAGAGCTGCTGTTTTCGCTTCTGTTGCTACAATTAGCGTATTCGCCATCGCAGATTGCGACAAGTTCTTTTCTATCAATAAAATTATGTTTATCGTTGATGAGGATATGCCCGCGGTGATAATCGCCGTTATAGCTCCTTTCTTCTTGATTACCGCATTCTCCATTGAATTTGTTTAGAATTTGGTGCTTAGGATTTAGGATTTTTGAGAGCTAATAGTGCATCCATTAATCTCTCGTTCTCATTCTCCTTCCTCACCGAAAACCTTATATGCGAAGGCAAGCCAAAGGATGTGCAATCTCTCACCAGAAGCCCCTGCTTCAAAAGCTCTCTTTTCACTTCTCTTGCTTTTTCAGGTCCCACATCCAGAACATAAAAATTAGCATCTGATTCCACGTGCATATCCCGCTCTCTAAGTCGGTTCTCTATTTTTACCTTGCTTCTTTTTATCTTCTTCCTCGTATCCGCTAAAAATTCGTCTGAATCTTCTGCTCCGCTTATCACTGCCGACCCTGTGCGCTGTGCAAATGCGGTAACACTCCACGGAACTTTTATTTTTCTCATCGCCCTTATGTTCTCCGCAGACGAAATCGCATATCCGAGCCGTATACCCGGGATTGCATAAGATTTCGTCAGTGACCTTAGAATAACTAAATTTCGCGTGGAAAAGGTATGCGATGGAAAAGCATTTTCGACAAAGTCAATATACGCTTCATCCATCACTACCAGTGCATCCTCTCTCTCCGCTTCTTCTATTATCTGCCACAATTCATTTTTACCAAGATACTGCCCGGTTGGATTATTTGGATTGCAAAGGAATACCACGTCATCTGGTTTCATTTCCTCCGCAATCCGCTCAGGATACACATGCAGACCAGGACCCTGCATTTCTATTCGGGTGATTGTTCCGCCCATCATCTTCGCTGCAACTTCATATTCGCCATACGTGTGCTTCAGCATTAGCACCCTATCTCGTACAAAAGCGAGAGATACAAGCTGGATTAGTTCAGAAACGCCTGCCCCTACTAACACTTCCGCTTCTTTACATCCAATTTTTTTGGCTATCTGCTCCCTCAGCTCACGAGATTCAGTGTCAGGATACAGTTTTATTTCTGTCATCGCTTCTTTTAGCGCGCGGAAAACAAAATCCGGCTGTCCATACGGGTTCAAATTCGTACTGAAGTCTATTACTCCACCTGCTCCATCCTTCTCCCGTTTCCCACCGTGCTCACAAATTTCTATTCCCTGTAATGCTGTTCTTGGTTCGACCAATTTCCGCTCCTATTGAATCTTTTATAAATGATATTTATTTTTATTTTTATTTATCAT
>JAGXOR010000020.1 GCA_023659785.1 Methanomicrobia archaeon LH_S13 | reverse complement strand
TACTATCAAATAATAGAAAAATGGACAAAAAGTTCATATTTTGTCATCATATAAAGAAACAAAACAGGATAGGTATAGATATAAATGTCTGGAAGAGGAACTAATAAGATGAAAGAGCTTGAGAAATATCGGTATGATAAGTCGGTTTGTACGGCAGCAATTGGAAGATGTGGTATGTGTTACATGTGTATTGAAGAGTGTCCAGAGAATGCCATAGAGAAGAGAAGTCCAGTTAGAATAGATTATAAGCGATGCACACGATGCATGAGGTGTGTAGCGGTATGCCCAACAGGAGTAATGCAAATAATTGATTAAATTTCAACGAGTAGTTGAGCCAATCTTTTATTTACCGCTTCCATCTCCTTTGCTTCCTGCAATATACTATTATAGGCTGAATCATTCTTTACGCCCTTGGCTTTTTCATTCCACCTTCTGAATTTCTCACTATCCTGTTTATTGTGCTCAACCCACGCTGATAGAATCGCTTTAAGCCTTCCTCGTTCATCGGTGGGATACCTCTGTATGATCTCATCTACCTTTGCGCGAATCGTTTCTTCGGGGACTGCACCTAGGATTTCATCAACCTTCTCGCCGTCAACGAAAAACATCTGCATGGGTATGCTCATAATCTGATATTTCGTCGCCGTCTGTGGATTTTCATCCACGTCAAGCTTACAGAACTTGAAATTTTCGTATTCCTCCGAGAGCTTGTCGTATACCGGCGATACCATCCTGCATGGTCCACACCAGGTTGCCCAGAAATCCACCTCCGTAGGGACATCTGATTCCAGCACTTCCTCCTCAAAATTTTGGTCCGTAACTTCTATTACCTTACTCATTTTTCTCACCTTTCTTGGTTATTCACATAGTATTCTTTTTATTCTTTATGAGAAACATGAAATATAAAACTTCGTTATAACTTATAATGAAAGAAGAAGATGGTTATTATCCAAAGTCAAAAGTTGAAGTCAAAGGATTTATGGCAGTACATTATGATACAATACTTAACCTGGCTACCTTTGGCAGATATTCCTCTTTTATTGAGAAGGCTATTGGGATGATGAGGATTAGCCCACAGGATAAAATCCTTGATTTAGGAGCAGGCACAGGCAGAAATGCCTGCTTAATGATGAAATATCTTTCGGGAGATAAAGGAGAACTTGTTGGGATTGATATTTGTGATGACATGATTTCACAGTTTCAAAAGAGATGCCGTAATTTCCACCGCGCTGAAATTATCAAGGCTAGAGTTGACCAACCTTTACCCTTAAAAAATACAAAAAAGTTTGATAAGGTTTTTATTTCTTTTGTGCTCCATGGATTCCCTCAGGAGGTTAGAGCAAAGGTTATAAATAGTGCTTTTGGGATGTTAAAGGGGGATGGGATTTTCTTTGTGTTGGATTATAATGAGTTTTCTCTGAGTGAGATGCCTTTTTATGCAAGGATTCCCTTTAAACTTATAGAGTGCTCTTATGCCTTTGATTTTATTAAAAGGGATTGGAGAGAGATATTAGCCAAAACCGGGTTTAAAGATTTTGAACAACATATCTTTTTTGATTACATAAGATTGCTCAAAGCGCAAAAATAACTAATTTTCTTTTCCTTCTTTTCCCTTTCCCTCTTTCTCTCCCTTACCTTTTCATTCAGCAATCGTTCATCCACAAAAGCTAAATCGCCTTTGCCCTCTCTTTCCTCTTTTAAAAGCAATGGTATTTCATTGGTAGAAAAAGCGGGAATATCAAATTCAAAGAGCTTATCAGCCGCGAAATGTGACAGCTCTTTATCGTATACTACCACAGCAACGCCTTTCTTCGCCAATAATTCCGCTGTACTTGCTCCTCCTCCACTGCCGTCTTCAAGGAAAACAACATCTCCTCTTTTTAACCCGTATTTCCTATCCATGTCCAATATTGCATTCCGACTGAAAAATCGTATCATTTTTATCCGTTTCCCTCCCTTCACCTTCACTTCTCTTTTTCCTTTTAGCCCTTCTATGATCTTCCTCAGTTCCACATTCTCCCCCGCTCTCGCTTTTACTTCCTCTCTCAGCATTTTTATCTCCTTATCCCTACGACTTATCTCCTCCGTCTCTTCTATCCCTCGCCTTCTCGCTGACCGTGCAGAATCGAGCCTGGCATGTAAATTTTTTATTTCAAATTCTTTTTCCTCCAACCTTGTCTTTAGCGCCGTTAAGAGCTCCTTCATCTTTCCTATTTTCTCGTCTTTACCTTTCATAATCCTGCGTAATCTAAGCTCATTTTCGCTTTCTCCTTCTTCACTGCCCTTACTCTCTTCCTGCTCCTGCTCTGGCTTTTCCTCTTTTGTATCCCTCTCTTTATCCTCTTTAGCACGAATTAATCGGTCTATCGCATCACTTATGGGCACGCCTTTAATCATCATCACTTTTACTTCTTCCACGTCCACGCTCGGCGGTGTTTTCCTGTGCACCTGCGATAATTTCTTCTTATACCGCTGGAACGCATTAACGCAGGCGGCTAATGCGTCACGCTCATGCACATTGTTATATTTGTATCCCTTACCTTTTGTCAATGCGACTTTCTCTTCCGTTGACAGCGATTCAGCTAATTCGTGAACAGGGGAAGAGAAAATGCGGCTTATCCTTTTTACCGTTGAAGGCGTGGGTGTAACGTCCGATGCCACTATCAAGGGCTTTCCACGTGATATTATCCGTTCTATCATATCTGAGAACGAATAATTTTTTGAGCTGAACACTTCTATTGGCTTTCCATCAAGGTCAATTATGGCTACTCCTACCGTAGTGCCCGGGTCTATGCCAACGAAGGTGTATTTTCGTCTTACGGCTGAATATGCCATCTATTTATCTTTTATCTCAATGCAATAAGGAAAAAAAAATTAAGTAGTGCCGAAAACAGGATCTCTCCGGCACTCCTTGGTACCCCTTCATCCTTTAACTTGCCAATACTTCTGTCAGCGCCTCTACCTGTGCGTATACCTGGCTATCCCTGTAATGCCTCATTGCTACTGCCCCTGAAGGACATGTTGCTGCACAAGCACCACAGCCCTTGCAAAGCACTTCATTAACGGTCATCACCCCCTTCTCCTCGTCAAGCTCAAGAGTGCCAAAGGGACAAACTTCTTCACACTGCCTGCATCCGGTGCAAATATCCTCGTCTATCTCTGCTATTGCCGCTTCTATTTCTCCTCTACCCTTGACTAAATAGGTAAGAGAGGCAGAAGCTCCTGCTCTTCCTTGTGCAATGCTATCTGGTATATCTTTAGGACTCTGACAGCATCCAACAACGTATATACCATCTGTTGTAGTATCAATAGGTCTGAGCTTTGGGTGAGCTTCTAAGAAGAATTTATCCTCGGATTGAGCTAGTTTTGTTTTCTTCACTACATCTTCAATGCCATCAGCTGGTTTCAAACCCACTCCAAGGACTACCAAGTCCACTTCTAACTCAAAAGGCTCTCCAATATTCGTATCTTCTCCTCTCACTACTACCTTATCACTGCCTGGTTTTTTGTATATCTCCCCTGCTAATGTTCTTATGAAGTTCATACCTTCGGTCTTCACTTGGTCGTAGAATTCCTCGTATCCTTTCCCAAATGTCCTTATATCTTGATACAGATCGTATATATTACAATCAGGGACTTTCTCATGGAGTATATGTTGCTGCTTAATTAAATACATGCAGCAAACGCGAGAGCAGTATTCGTATCCTGTTTGCTTATTCCTTGAGCCAACACAATGGATGAAAACCGCTGACTTTGGCTCTTTTCCGTTTATCTCTATCTTTCCACCCGTAGGACCACTCGGGGAAGACAGACGCTCAAACTGTAATCCAGTAATTACATTAGGATATTCACACTTGAATTCTGGCTGAACCTCTGGGGGTATAATGTCATAACCAGTTGCAACTATAATCGTTCCTACCTTCAACTCCACCGTTTCATCACCCTTCTCGAAATCTATTGCCCCTGGCTCGCACACTTCCATGCAAGGAGTCCTTTCCTTACCTTCCCTGATGGTTTCAAGCGTTGCATTTCCACATTTTCCCTCTTTTATTAAAGCACAATGCTCTGCATCAATGGTATAAACTGGGGGGACTGCATAAGGGAAAGGTATGTAGGCAGCACTCCGCTTACCCAAGTCCTCGTCGAATTCACTTTCTACATCCTTTACTGGACATGCTTCTGCACATAAATTGCATCCCGTGCACTTAGCCTCATCTACGTATCTTGCCTTCCTCTTCACCTTCACGTCAAAATTACCTAAATAGCCGCCTAAATCCTCTAATTCAGAATAAGTCAAAAGATCTATGTTAGGATGAGCACCTACATCAATCATTCTCGGAGTTACAATAGAAGTAGCAGAATCAAGCGTTGGAAAAGTCTTGTTGAGTTGAGCCGCATGTCCACCAATAGAAGGCTTTTTCTCCACCAGATGCACCTTATATCCCGCATTTGCTATATCCAATGCAGCATACATCCCTGTTATCCCTCCCCCTATCACTAACGCCTCTGGAACGACATCTACCACCTTCGGGTATTCTAATGCCTCTAACAGGTTCGACCTTGCAACTGCGCTCGCTACCAAGTCCTTCGCTTTTCTCGTGTTTGCTTCCTTATCGTCCCATGTCCAACTGCATTGTTCCCTTATATTCGCCATCTCATAGTAGTAAGGGTTAACTCCAGCGTCCACACATGTCTTTCTGAACGTTGGCTCGTGCATTCGTGGCGAACAAGAAGCCACTATTACGTGATTGATCTTCCCATCCTCGATGTCCTTCTTTATCAATTTCTGCCCCGGGTCTGAACACATATACATGAAGTCACGAGAGAGCGCCACGTTAGGCAACGTTGCTGCAAAATCCCTTACCGCCTCCACATCCACCGTCAATGCAATGTTTATCCCACAATGGCACACATAAACGCCAATTCTCGGTTTCTCTATCTCCATTCCTTCTTTTCCTTTTTCCTCTTCTGCCATATCCTTTTTTTCACCTCCTTACCTTATCTTCTCACTAAGCTCAGTTAATGAGTTTGAGCTAGCAATCAAATCCTCCTTCATCTCTAATATTGCAGGTTCTATTTTCGCTTTCCCTTGAGCTATTAATGCAATAGAAGCAGCAGCTGCTGCTTTACCCTGTGCAACGGAATCGGGTATGTCCTTGGGACCCTGACAGCATCCAGCAATGTATACACCTTCTATTCCTGTTTCAATAGGTCTTAACTTTGCCTGAGCTTCTGCAAAGAACTTATCATTAGATATTCCCTCAAGGTCATCCCTGGGGAGATTTAGAACCTTCGTTACCTCTTCTACTCCATCACTTGGTCTCAATCCTACTCCAAGGACTACTAAGTCTGCTTCTATCTCAAAAGGTTCGCCAAGCATTGTATCTTCTCCTCTCA
The DNA here is from genome assembly GCA_023659785.1 of Methanomicrobia archaeon LH_S13. GTDB lineage: Archaea > Halobacteriota > Syntropharchaeia > Alkanophagales > Methanospirareceae > JAGXOR01. Next base: position 10,639 of record JAGXOR010000020.1, on the reverse strand, counting down.
CCCTTACTGTATCACTTCCCGCTGTCTTATATATCTCTCCCGCTAATCCTCTTATGTAATTGATTCCTTCGGCTTTCACGCGGTCATAGAACTCCTCAAACGCTTTTCCAAATGCCCTTATATCTTGATATAGCACATATATCTTACAATCAGGGAGTTTCTCCAATAGCAGATGTGCTTGTTTCGCTAAATACATGCAACATACGCGAGAGCAGTATTCATATCCTGTTTGCTTGTTCCTTGACCCAACACAATGGATGAAAACCGCTGTCTTTGGCTCTTTCCCGTTTGCAGGATTTATTACCTTTCCCTCTGTTGGACCACTTGCACAGGAGTAGCGTTCAAACTCAAATCCATGAATTACATTTGGGTATACACCATACTTGAATTCTGGCTGAACATCCGGAGGTATGATATCGTAACCGGTGGAAACTATAATAGTTCCTACCTTTAAATTCACTGTCCTTTCTTTCATATCGAAATCTATTGAGTTTGGTCCACAAGCTACCATGCAAGGAGGAGCTTCTTTATCTGTTACCTCTTCCCCTGCTTCCTTCTTCTTCCTCGCTTCCCTCGATGAATCAAGTGTTGCTTTTCCACATTTACCGCGGCTTACCATCAAACACTGGTTCGGATCAATAGTATAAACAGGCGGGATTCCGTATGCGAAAGGTATATAGACAGGAGCTCGCTTCAGCAATCCCTGGTCAAATTCGTTTGGGAATCTGTTCTTCAATCTGCATGCCTGAGCACATAAATCGCATCCCGTACACGAAGTCGCATCCACATAAGTTGCCCTTCTCTTCACTTTTACTTCAAAATTACCAACACTACCTTTTACCTCTACTACCTCTGAGCAAGTCATCAGGTCTATGTTTGGATGAGCCCCTACATCTACCATTCTCGGTGTTATAATACAGTCAGAGCAGTCAAGTGTAGGGAAAGTTTTATCAAGTTGAGCCATGTGCCCACCAATAGTAGGACTTCTCTCCACCAGATGTACCTTGAATCCCGCATCTGCTACATCCAACGCAGCATACATCCCTGTTATTCCCCCTCCTATTATTAATACTTCTGGGGTGATATTCACCTCTCTCGCCTCTACTGACTCTGAGGTTGATTCCTTTGCAATTGTGCTTTTTATCTCTTCCAGCCTCTTCTCTATTTCTTCTGTTACCATACCTTTTTCACCTCATAGCGATTTTTAGTTTTCACAGTATATAAATTTTTTGTTTTTTTCTCTTTCCTGCATTTCAAAATTTATATTGCATATATCAGAAAAAAACGGAAAATATTTATAGTAGCAAAAATAAAAAGCTAAAAAGGAGGGGAAAAATGGGAGAAGAAGAGAGAGAGATAAAGACAGATGGATTCGAACCGAAAATAATCGGTTTCACCTGTAACTGGTGTACTTACGCAGCTGCAGACCTTGCAGGGACATCAAGGATGAAATATCCTGCGAACATAAGGTTGATAAGGCTGATGTGTAGCAGTAGAGTGGACCCTTTATTTGTGCTGAAGACTCTTTTAAGGGGAGCGGATGGTGTTTTCATCGGAGGGTGTCATCCAGGTGAGTGCCATTATATAACAGGGAACTTATATGCGAGGAGAAGGTATTCGATGACGAAGAAATTGCTTGAAACCGCAGGTATAGACCCAAGGAGAGTTCGAATGGAATGGATTTCTGCCGCAGAGGGTCTAAAATTTGCAGCTACGATGAAAGGATTTATAGAAGAGATAAAAGAACTCGGACCAGGCCCTTTTAATCCTGCGGGAACTAAGAAGGAGGTAAAAGAGTAAAATGACCGAATTAAACTATGTGCCAACTATTTGCCCTTATTGCGGGACAGGATGTGGGATATACCTGGTGGTAAAAGATGGTGAGATAGTAGGAGTAGAGCCATGGAAGGAGCATCCAGTGAATGAAGGTAAGAACTGTCCAAAGGGTAAGAATGCTTATGGGTTTGTCTATGGGGATGGCAGGTTAGAGAAGCCGCTAATAAAAGAGAATGGCAGCTTCAGAGAAGCGACCTGGGAAGATGTACTGGAGATAATTGCAGACAAGTTAAAAGATGCAGATGGTAGTTCAGTGGGTTTCATAAACTCAGGAAGGACGACAAATGAGGATTTATACGTGGTGCAGAAGTTCGCAAGGTGCGTGATGAAGACAAACAACTTGGACAATTCATCGAGGTTCTGCCATTCCACCACTGTTCCTGCTTTGCTTTCCACCGTCGGTGCAGGAGTGATGGAGACATCAACGATAAGTATAGGGAAAGCAGATTGTATTATCCTCGCGGGCGTGAACATACACGAGACGTATCCGATGATTGCGCGAAGGGTAAGGAAGGCGAAGGATAAAGGAGCAACAGTGGTGGTTATAGACCCGAGGGAGACCGTAACTGTAAAGAATTATGCAGACATACATCTTCGACTTAATCCCGCTACCGACGTCGCTCTGGTAAATGCGCTAATGAAGATAATAATAGAAGAAGGATTGGATAACAAGGAATTCATAGAAAGCAAGACCTCGGGCTTTGATGCGTTGAAGGATTACTTAGCCAAACAGGATATGAGCGAGCTCGAGAAGATAACGGGTGTTTCTCGTGATCTGATACGTGAAGCTGCGGAGGCATACGCGAAAGCGGAAACGGGTTGTATCATATATAATGCAGGTGAAGCGCAGCATGCAGAGGGCGTGGGAAACATACAGACACTGGCTGACCTTACGCTGCTCACCGGGAATCAAGGCAGACCGGGAGCGGGTGTGAATCCATTGAGAGGACATATAAATGGGGAAGGATTCGGTGATATGGGTCCGATTCCGGTGTTCTATCCTGGATTTGTACCCGTGAGCGAAGAGGGGGCGAAGAAATTTGAGGCTTTGTGGGGCGTAGAAGGCTTGCCTCCAGAGAAGGGAATGAGTTACATGGATATGATAGAGAAATGCAGTATTTTATACATGATGGGAGCGAACCCAATGGTTTCTGCTCCTGACATAAACCGCGTGCGGGGGTTACTTGAGAATAAAGACCTCCTGGTCGTTCAGGATATGTTTATGACTGAGACCGCGGAACTTGCCGATATTGTGCTTCCTGCACAGACATGGGCAGAGGAGGAGGGAACAGTAACAGAGACCGATAGGAGAGTGCAGTTTATGAACAAAGCGGTAGAGCCTCCAGAGGAGGCAAAACCTGATTGGATGCCTTTCTGTGAACTCGCAAAGCTTATGGGATATGGAGATAAATTCGACTTCAACTTTGGGGCGGAGATATTTGAGGAAATAAGAAAAGTCGTTCCCACATACACCGGGATAACCTATGAGAGGTTAAAACAGGCAGGTGGAATTCAGTGGCCCTGTCCTTCAGAAGACCATCCAGGAACGGATACGATGTTTGCAGACGGTAAGTTCAAGACTCCCGACGGTCTCGGGCATTTCCAGGTCGTGGAGTATAAACCACCAGCAGAACCCGTAGATGATGAGTATCCTCTTGCATTATGCACGGGCAGAATATTATTCCATTATCATACTGGAGCAATGTCAAGGAGGACGGAGAAGTTGAATTTTGAGGTTCCAGAAGCACTTGTGGAGATAAATCCGGAAGATGCAAAGGAGAAAGGTATTGAAGATAGAGCCCGGGTAGTAGTGGAATCAAGAAGAGGAGAGATAAGACCTATTGCAAAAGTGACTGATGACGTGCCGGAAGGGGGGGTATTCGTACCCTGGCATTTCGCCGAATGCACGGGAAATGCTTTAACTGGGCCTTCTGCTGGCCCGCCCTCAAAGATGCCTGAGTATAAGTATGTCGCAGTGAAGATAGAAAAAGGAGGTGAATAAAAATGGGAGAAATGGTGAAGAAGGAAGAATTGGCGAAATTAAAGATATCCAATCCCGTAAAGGAGTTGATAGCGAGTCAAATAGAAGGGCTTTGCGGGACTTACGAGGTGGTAAAGGGATTTGCGAAAACGATTGATGACAAAACAAACGTGGAGGACTTTAGTGATCCTCTTGAACTGCCAGAGGTTATGAATGCGATACTTGAGGCAGATAAGGTGCACTACATGTAACATGAGGGGGAGATAAGGAAAAATGAAAGGAGATATGTATTTTGCTTCGGCTTCTGATGAGGAGATATTGAAGCGCGGGGAATATGGAGGAGCAGTAACGGCTTTGCTCAAGTTTGCTCTTGAGAGTAAAGTTGTGGATGCAGTGCTGGGAGTGAGGAAGAGAAGTGGGAACAACAGATACGATGGCGTTTTGGATTTAATTACCGACCCGGAGGAGGTGAAAGAGTGCGCGGGCTCTTTGCATTGCGCACCCGTGAACATCGCAAGGAATATAAAAGAATATCTAGATGGTGCGAAGCAGATGAAGATAGCGGTTCCCTGTAAACCCTGTGATGCTCGTGCGATAGTTGAAATAGCCAAGAGGAAGCAGATAGATAGAGATAACGTGCTCTTAGTAGGTCTTAACTGCACGGGAACTTTATCGCCGGTAAGTGCAAAGGAGATGCTGATAAGTGAATATGAGGTAGAGCCCGGGGATGTAGTGATGGAAGACATTGATGAAGTGGATGGAACGTGGAAACTCACCGTTACGCTTTCTGATGGAACGAAGAAAGAGAAAGATTTGGAAGAGTTGGAGCAGAAGGGATATGGAAGGAGAGAGAATTGCAGGAGATGCGATGTAAATATCCCGCGGATGGCAGACATAGCATGCGGGAAGTGGGGAGTGAAGGAAGGAGAGAAGCAATCGTTTATAGAAGTTTGCTCAGACACAGGCACGGAATTTATGGACAAGGCGGTAGAATCCGACGCTATTAAAGTGGAAAAGCCAGGTGGAGATACAATAGCGGAAAGAAAGAAGAAAGACGAGGATGCAATCGAACTGGCAAACAAATGCAAGGAGGAATACCTGAAGGAGCTAAGAGAGATGAGCCTTGAAGACAGGCTGGCATACTGGATGCGCTATTTCGACCGGTGCATAAAGTGTTTTGGATGCAGGGATGCATGCCCGATATGCTACTGCAAGAAATGCTATCTCGAACCTGACCGCGGATATGTACCGGGAGGCGAGGTGCCGCCAGATAGGCTGTTCCCCTTCACCAGACTTGCACACGTTGCGGACTCATGCGTTAATTGCGGGCAGTGTCAGGATGCATGCCCAGCAGAGATTCCGTTGACGAGGCTATATACGATGCTGAACGATGAGCTCAGCCCAATGTTTGAATACGTCCCCGGGATGGATGTAGAGGCAGTACCACCATTGATAGCAGCAAAAGAGGAAGAAGAGACGTTAATTGATGATATAAACCTCTTTCTGGCTAAAGGCGGTGAAGGGGAGTGAAGAAGGTTAGAAGTCCAGTGATCCCTTTCCCTTTTTTTCTTTTTCTTTTTTATTCTACACCGCGAAAACTCCTTCATGATGTGACTCTTCCTGCTTCTTTACCGCTATCCCTTTCTCTTCTGCTTTATAACTCAATAAATCTATTACCAACCTGCAAGGGGATCGAGTCTGGTTGAAAAAGCTGGAAGCCCCATGCGTAAGCGTGGGGAGGACGTCACAGTTCATATCCCCCCCGTCAAAACCGCTCTTTCTTGTGCTATCAATTGCTCATCGGTGAAGTGGTGCATTTTAATCGCTTTTTTTATGCAGCTCGACCCGCAGGTGCCACAACCCTTGCATTTTACGCCTGTAACACGTGCTCTTCTTCCTTCTTCCGTATCTACCACTTCTACTGCCCCGTAAGGGCATACCGATTCGCAAATGCCGCAACCCGTGCAGAGCGTTTCGTCCACTTCTGCGGTTATCGGCTCCACCTCTACATACTTCTTAGATAAGATGCTACAAACACGTGAAGCCGCTGCCGATGCCTGCGCCACCGTATCGGGTATGTCTTTCGGCGATTGGGAACATCCCGCAATGAAAATACCATCGGTAAACGTATCCACAGGACGGAGTTTGGGATGCGCTTCCATGAAGAATTTATCCCCGCTTTGCATTATCTTCAACTTCCTTGCGGTATCAAGGGCATCTTTTTGCGGGATTATCCCGGTTGCAAGCACAACGAGGTCTGCTTCCTTCTCTATTGGTCGTCCTTCACTTACCGTTTTCACCCTCAATTTCCCATTCTCGTCCTTCTCCACGTTTATATCGTCTGTTAACTCGCGTCTTATGTAATTCACGCCCTCATCTTTCACTCGCCAGTAGAATTCCTCAAAGCCTTTACCAAAAGCTCTTACGTCCGTATAGAACACGGTCGCATTCGCATCCGCATCCGGTATATGCTCCCGCACCAAATGCGCCTGTTTGGCTATATACATGCAGCACACACGCGAGCAGTATTCGTTCCCTTTTGAGGTTTGAGGTTTGAGGTTTGAGAATCGTGTATCCTGCATCCTGCCACTGCCACTGCCACTTTCCACGCTACCCTCTCTCGACCCCACGCAAGATATGAAAACCACTTCTTTCGGCTCTTTTCCATTTATCTCTATCTTTCCTAATGTCGGACCCGAAGCGTTACAAAGCCGCTCGAATTCCAAGCCTGTTATTACCTCATCATATTCATATCCGTAATTAGGCTCCAGAGAGGGGTCGAATAAGTCATAGCCCGTTGCTGCTATTATCGCACCTGCGTCTATATCAAAAAATTCTTCCTTCATCTCGTGGTTTATCGCTTCTGCCTCGCACACCGTCTCACAAAGCCTGCAATCGGCACAGATGCCACACCTCAAGCATCTCTTTGCCTCTTCTATCGCATCCTCTTCAGTAAATCCAAGTTCAACTACTTCAAAGCTATCCCTTCTTCTTTCAATAGGAATTTTCGCGATTTTTCGCCGTTCTTTCTTCTCCAATCCCGGTATCCGCGCTTTTATGTCCTCTATCCCTATCTTTTCCTTTTCTTCATCTTCGGATTCGGGCAATGGCGCTCCACGTAGATAGCTATCAATCGCCTCTGCTGCCTTCTTCCCTCCCGCAATCGCATCTATCACCGTTGCTGGTCCTGTTACGGCGTCACCCGCAGCAAATACGCCTTCTACGTTTGTTCTACCATTCCCATCCACCTTAATCCAGTTGCCATCTATCTCTATACCGCTTCCTTCAAGGAATCCAAGCGCCGATTGCTGCCCTACCGCTAATATCACCGTATCCACATCCAGTATGAATTCCGAACCCTCAACAGGTACGGGCCGCCGCCTACCGGATTCGTCCTGTTCCCCCAATTCCATCCTTACGCATTCCATGCTCTGCACCTTATCATCACCAATAATCCTGCTTGGATTCGTTAAATAAGTGATTTTCACGCCCTCATCCTCAGCATCTGCTATCTCCTCGTCCCGTGCGGGCATCTCCTCTCTCGACCGCCTATACACGATGGTTACGTCAGAGCCCAATCGCAAAGCACATCTCGCTGCGTCTATCGCTACGTCCCCACCGCCGACTACCGCCACTTTCTTGCCCGGCTCCACAATATTACCAAGATTCAGTTCACGTAGGAACTCAAAACCATGAACTACTCCTTTCAGGCTCTCACCCCCAATACCAAGCGCTCTGCTCTTATCTGCACCAATGGAGATGAAGATGGCATTGTAATCTCTATTAAGTGTCTCAAAACCGTCTTTGTCTATCTCCACCCCGGTTTCTATTTCTATCTCCCCCCCTTCTCGCTTGATGTACTCAATTTCCTTCTTCAAAATGTCTCTTGGTAACCGATATTCAGGTATTCCCGCAGCGAGCATACCTCCCGGAACCGGCAACTTATCAAATATCCGCACCTGATACCCACTCTTCGCAAGATAATATGCGGTGGTCAGACCCGCCGGACCAGAGCCAATGATCGCTATCTTCTCCTCTCTCTCCACCTTGGTTGCATCTTCATCATCAGCATCAGCATCAGCATCATCATAATCTACGTTATCTGCTGCGAATCGTTTCAACGCCGCAATCGCAATCGGGTCGTCAATTTCTCTCCGGTTGCATTCTTCCTCGCATGGGTGTGGGCATACGTATCCACAGACCGCGGGTAATGGATTTACCTCCCGTATCAAATCAATTGCTTCTTTGTATCTACCCTGTGCGATTAACGCAACATAACCCTGCACGTTCACCCTCGCCGGGCAGCCCAATCTACATGGTGGTATCCCCACTATCTTGTCAATTGTGTACACCGTGGGGATAGCTTGTGGAAATGGGATGTACACCGCCCCCCTTTTTGATAACCCTAAATCGAAATCATTGAGCACTACGTCTTTTACAGGGCAGATATTTGCACATTCTTCGCAGCCCGTGCATTTTTCCTCGTCCACGTAACGTGGCTTCTTCTTTACCCTCACCCTGTAATTCCCTACATAACCTTCAACGCTCTCCACCTCGGCATACGTAATCAGCTTGATGTTATCATGGCGTGCTACATCCACCATCTTTGGTGTGAGCACACAAGCAGAGCAATCCAAAGTAGGAAACGTCTTATCAAGTTGTGCCATGTGCCCTCCCACAGAAGGCTCCTTTTCTACCAAATACACCTGAAAACCCGCATCTGCAATATCCAGTGCACTTTGTATCCCTGCTATACCGCCACCTATCACAAGTGCAGATGGTGTTACATCCACCCGCATCGGCTCCAAAGCTTCTAACAGGGATGCCTTTGCAACCGCACTTGCAACCAGTCCCTTAGCTTTCTTTGTTGCTTGCTCTTTATCAGAATGTACCCAGCTGCACTGTTCCCGTATATTTGCCATTTCCATGCAATACGCATTCAAACCCGCCTCTTCACATGCCCGCCTGAATGTAATTTCGTGCATGCGAGGCGAGCAAGAAGCAATAACCACTCTGTCCAACTTCGCATCCAAAATATCCCTTTTTATCAGCTCCTGACCGGGGTCTGAGCACATATAAACGTAAGCGCGTGCAATAGCGACATCAGGTAGAGTTTTTGCAAACTCCGTTACCTCCTTCACATCCACCGTAGCTGCTATGTTCGTTCCACAATGGCATACATAAACGCCTATTTTCATTTTCTATCCTTGATCTTCTTCTCTTTAAACTGCACTATCGTCCTGATTTCCTCTTTATTGACCTCTGCTCTGGCGAACTCAATCAAATCCAAAAGCTTTTTCATTTTTAACACTTTTAGCACCCCACCGTGAATTGAATAGCGCACCTCCTTCGCTCCTAAATACTCCATTACCTCCACGAGGCGCTGACGAATGCCCTCCCAGCGTGGATTATACCTCTCCGGTTCCACGTATCGTGGGCTGAGGTACCACGAGGCATAGCTCCTTCCTACCCATTCAAAAACCTTCCAGGTAGGAATGATTTCTTTTTCCCCCTTCCCGTAATCCATCTCCACACAACCAAATTTTCTGATTAGTTCTTCCTGCGTCCTGTTCTTCTCGTTAGGGATAAAGGCTACGATTCCTACACTCATTTCCCATTTTGTTATACAGAAGTGCGAGTGAACACCGGAATATCCTGTAATTCCGCCTCTTCTTTCGCATCATCCTCAACGAAGGGAGAGATGATGGCAAGTTTTGGCTTCACGCCTTTCTCTTTCTCATATCTACTTTTGATGGGTGTCCGAAGACCGTACCTTCTTCATCGTCAGTAATCCATCTTTCCACCTCACCGCCAAAATACTGTTCCACAATGCTTTTCATACCTTCTCTGAAAGATTGCTCGCTGAAAAAGTAACGTAAGAATCCTGCTCTTCAATTCTGCTTCTGCCATTTCTTTATTCCTTATTTATATCTACTAAGTGCATAATCTTAAGGGTTTATAAAAGTAGCTAAACAAAACCTATCCTGTTATCCTCTGTATGCTCATACATATTCAAGCAACTGCTCGTGCAACTTAACCATAGCCAATGTATCCTGCTTGCAATATTCCAAAAGGTTCCTTTTTAGCGTTTCGACTTCACTATATTCATATTTACCAAGTGCCAGTAAAGCAAAAACCGCCATTGCGGTATGGCCATCCCCAATTTCTAATCCTTCATACGACATTTCGGGCACTAAGACCGGTAGTGTTCGCTTTATTGATGTGCGACCATGAAAACGGGGATGGTAAAAGTTCTTTCTGATGATTGCTTCAAGGTCTACCATTCTGTCTATTAATAGGTTCAAATCTGCCACAAGGTTGGGATATACACGAGCAAGACCGTTTATGATGGTCCTTTCAAAAGAGGTATAAACGATGATGCTGCCTTCGCCTTTGAGATTGAAGATTAAATGTTCAGCAAGTTCTCGTATGCAATCTCTGCCCGGGTCTGCCAGATATTCCGAATGCGCAATAGCATGTCCTGGTTCGGAGCACTTGTGTATGGAATATTGCGTAGGAAGCGGAGTATAAGGCGTCATATCGGGATACAACGGTATTGCGGTCATAACGGTCTCGAAGTATAGATAAAATGCGGGCCATGATACGGCTTTTAAATCGGGTTTGAGATGGGCTTCGATCCGGGGTTTATTTAATTGCACGCACTCTTTTACTCTGGCTTGATTTGCGGTTAACAACGAGAACCCGGGCGGGATGTCCTCGATACACACGATGCCTGAGTCCATCAAATCATCAAACTGGACTTGGTTCAGGGTTCACAAATAAGCGGTCTTAAGTCCACCTAAGTGATCATTACCCGGCTTC
>JAGXOR010000209.1 GCA_023659785.1 Methanomicrobia archaeon LH_S13 | reverse complement strand
CATTGATAGCATCACACAAAGAGGTTTGAAACAAAATGGTTGAATCTCATAACCTCTTCATCCCTTGTTGCATCCCTTGTTGGTGGATTTATTATCCTGTTCCATCTCACCAGAAGGTTCTCTACTCAGACACCTGCGGATACACAAACACTCCGTGCTTTGTCACGTCGAAGTCTATGCCGCAGAATTTATCCACGTATTTCTGATGGATTACTTCCGGGTCTAAATCCTCGAATTCTTCCGGGTAGAACCACTTTGCATTGTATGCGAGACCTATCGGATAACCGGGAGCAAATGACACGCTATCATCTATTAGATAAACACGCTCGTCTTCCACAGCGGTAATATTACCAAATCCGGGTAGTTCTATTATCCCTTCATATTCCTCCTTCATCACAGATTCATCGTCGGTTTTGTAACCTCCTTTGTGTGAAAGCCCAACAATAATCTCAGGGTTCTGGTCTAAAATCCACTCTAAATCCACTTTCGGATACGCCGCTTCAAGCTCTGCGGCTATATTCTTACCGCCTGCGAGCTCGCAGAGTGTGCTTATTCCACCTGATTTTTTCGTATATGTCTTCCGCACCTTCGTTGACTCCTCACTACTCTTATCCAGGAAAACATTGGGTTTAGCATCCTCTGAAATACCTGATACTTTGTCTTCTATTTCATCAACGTATTTATCATGCCAGTTGATATACCTGGATGCATTCTCCTCTTCGTCAAGTAAATATCCAAGCTTTAGTATTTCAGCTCTAAGTGTCTCCGGTTTGTAGAAGTCCAATCGAATGACTGTTATGGCTGGCGGCAGCTTGTCTTCTATATACTCTGGACCCGGCCACTTCCCGTATGCAAATACTGCATCCGCATCTAATTGCAGTACCGACTCAGGGTCAATCTCCTTCCATCCGCCGACTACCGTTTTCTTTCTCATCTCAGGGAAAAAAGTAGTTCCTTTTGTTATCTTATCGGTAATACCAACAATTCTATCATTGGCGCCCAAAACACGAATCGCTTCTGCTACATCTGTATTCAGCACCACTATCCTCTCCAGTGGTTTGTAGATCGTCACAACCCTCCCGGCAGAATCTTCGAGCTGTCGTGGATAATGTGGATAATAACTTGCAATTTCCTTCAGTTCCCCTGTTGAATGACATTCTATTTCCTCATTTAGATACGCCACTCTAAGATACCGCATGAGTTCATTGACAAGCACTTCTCTCGCTACTTCTTCGATATTTGAAGGCACAGTGTTCTGTTTTTGCGCCATCACAGGCATAACTGCCAGCAGGAAACAAGGTGCAAGAAACACCATCACCAAAAGACAAGACAATATTTTATTTATCTTCATTCTTCACCGCCCCTTTTATCTTTTCCCTTTCTCTTCCTCAAAAATAAATACACTATTCCCGGCACAAGCAGTCCAGCAAATGCGAATACCGCCCCAAACACCGGTAATTTCGATGCCGATGTTAAACTCGAAGGTGATGTGTCAGTTGGTGTTGCTGTTGCTGTTGGAGCGCTAAAAGAGGTTTTAGATTCCCCTTCCAATAGCGATTCCTCTTTCTCTTCCTCGTGAGAACACGGTATTGTCACGCATACTTGATTTGATTCGTGTTTGTTTACGCCATCCTTATAAGTAGCTTTGAAAACTGCTCTGTTCACTTCTTCCTCAGCTTTGTTGACCTTAAACACCGCGATAGCAGACTCTCCGGACTGTACCTCGCCAATTGCTATTTTTACAGGAAAAACAGGCAACGAGGAAATTATTACTCCTGTTTT
>JAGXOR010000208.1 GCA_023659785.1 Methanomicrobia archaeon LH_S13 | reverse complement strand
ATGCGAAATCATAGAAGGCTTTTTAGGGTTGCAATTCTAATATAACAAAGTCAAGATATATAAATAGTATCTATTTAAAATTCAGTGGAATTTTGAACAGACATTGAAAAATGAAAATTGCAAAGTGCAAAAGTCAAATTTGCTCTTCTTCACTTATATTTCACATTTTGCATTTTTTATTTTGCACTCTGCATTTTGCAATTATGTAGTTACTCATATCTCCACCTTTACCACGGTCTTTTCCAGATACAACTCCACACCATCCACGTGTCCGTAAAACTCAACTGACACCGTTTTTGCAGCAGTATTAACACTGACATCAAAAAAAGAATCGTCTAATCTTGATTCTTCCTCAAGCGTTTTATTAAACCCGTTACCCCAGACGGAAGGATATTCAGTGGTGACATTGATAGTCAAATTCGGGTATTTCAAGCTGTCCGCGAGCAAATCGTAGCTTTGGTAAGTGTTTTCAACGACGTCGAAATTGCACCGCTGTAAGAACGGTTGGCGCCGGTCAAATAAATCATAGAAATACTTATTCTCGGGATGCCCGTCTCGTTGTCGGGAATAATAGGAGGTTTTTGAAGCATAAATCCTCCTTCGTGCTGCCATTTAATCGCCGCACCGTGCTCATACACAATTTGCTGGTTGGGATAGTATAGGTAGTTGGATTTGAATTTGAATTTGATGCTTCCGGAGGTGTTTGCCAGAATAGGAGTTTGAGCAGGGAAGGAATAATTGATTTTCACCCCGGTCAAAATAGGTGTCTTAGTGTCATCGCCGGTTGACAATTCCGCACGATACTGAACGTAACGATGTGCAGTAGGGGATACTGAGCCTATCGGTAGGGAGAAAATAAATTTATTCTGGTGTGATTATCTCCAGAAAATCAACTCTTTTGAAATCCGAGTCAAAGGTTGCGATTTTATTAATCCCTTGATGCTTGCACGTTGCGGCAATTAATGCGTCATTTGGAAGTAAGAGATATTCCTTAATAATTTCCTTAGAAACATCGAAAATTTCTTCGTTCAATTCTAAGACAACCAACCAACCTATCCTTTATTGAATTAATTCGTCTAAAACGCTACTAACAATGATTATCAATCAAGCATTTTTCCTTCATAGTACATCTCATCTAATTTTCGCGGACTGATTCTTACATTTGGTAAGGTTTTAATTGCTTCTTTTATTCCTTTAATGTCCTCTAATGTGATAATTCCCTTCTCTTTCTCGATCATAATTTTTGCCTTTTCCCCTTCCGGTATTTCAACCTTCTTCAGCGGCTTAAACACCCCTTTCTCATAAACAACTTCTATTGTTTTTTGCATCTTGCAACACCTCCTTCTATTTTTCTTTGCGTCATGCCTGTTCCCTTCGTAGGTCTGGTGCATAAGCGGGATTCCATCTTCCTTTGTGACAAGCAGAGCGAGATTGATCTGGTTCAAATCGAAGCGCTTAGCCTTGCTTTTACCCTTTTTTGGTAGTTCGTTGCCCTCGTGTTCCTGGATAAAGGTGTAGAAATTGGTGATGTCATACAGCAGGCACTCTGTATTGAGGTCGTATAGCTCTATAATCCTGGAACTGAGCTCTTTTTCAATCCGCTCAATCGCTTCCTCGTTCAGATATTTCATGTGTTCCCAAAAAGCCTGACTCGTGAGTTTTTCCGGCGGAATCCTCAAAATGAAGGGGAAAATGGTTCTTTCATACCACCTTCTTATTCCTCTTTTGCTTCTCTGATATAACGCCCTTGCAACAGTTAAGAAATAGATACCTTTATATACTCTTAAGCAGATATA
>JAGXOR010000207.1 GCA_023659785.1 Methanomicrobia archaeon LH_S13 | reverse complement strand
GAGGCGGACGGGATAGAGGGTGTGGGGTTACACCCGGTGCGATGCACAATTAATATTAATAGTATCATACGAAGAGGTTTGAAACAAAATGTTTAAATCTCATAACCTGCCCTCAACCCCTCTATACTTTCAAGAAACTCACGACACAGCCTGAGATTATATGTTCAACAAAAAGAAACCAAGTGAAATTTTAAAATAATGATGACCTGACTCTGTACAAATTTTTGCATTTTTATTATTCTTATCCCAGTCTTTGAGTTCTGCGTATTTCGTTAATCAGGGAGCTTCTGGAATATCTGGAACTGACCGGCTAATTGTGTTCAAGGATACTTTTTTGACATCCACATTCTCGGTATAAGTTCCATCTCTAACAATAATTGTCTCTCCATCACTTGCATTATCCACTGCCCCTTGAATCTTTGCGTAATCGTCAGGCATGCAAATAGTAGCTGAAGACAAAGAGACATTCGATACATTATTTATTGAACCTGCACCAATAACAATACCACTTGCAACCCTCGCTAAGACAATCAAAATTGCCAATATTTTCAAAGCGAATTTATCCCACATTTATCTCACGGTATTTCTTCTCTACATCCTCTGTCGCAACATGCGTGTATATCATCGTGGTTTTCAAGTCCACATGCCCCGCGAGGTATTGGAATCTGGCAATGTCTATCCCTTTTCTCCAAGAATGCGTGATAAAAAAGTGTCGAAGAGAATGGCATGACACGTTTTTATATATTCCTGCAAGCTGTGCATACTTCCTCGGCAGCTGCTGAATTTGTCTATACGAGATGTTTCCATGCGTGTTCAGTTAAGTAACCCATCGCTCCATCAGCCTCTCCCGCTTAACATTAGGATCGCATCCTTGACCGAGATAAATATCGTATAAGGTAAGCATAGCAAGCATATCAAGTTTCAGCCCCATGCATTCGAGCACTTCGGTTTTTAACTCCTTGAATATCAGTTCTATTTCAACATCAAGTATCTCCCGCTTCAAGCGAGGAAGAACATCTCTCAATTTCTTTCCCACGATATCTATCGAGTTCCCTCGACATTTACGATTGACTCCAACAATCCGCGGATTCGCGTTTCCTTTCAGCCTGCTGACGAAACAATCGCATGAAGCCCCTCACATTCTGAGAAAATCGACCATCTCAGGTGTGAACCTGTTGTGGAAACTACTTATGCTCAAGGGGGGTCTTCGCTTTTTCCTCGTATTTCCATTTTAGCCCCCTGATAGTACACAAAAAACGTACCCCAAACCCGAGTGTTGTTTCTCAAAAAATCCTCTGGAAACATCTCAACAATGGTCTGGTCTGTACCGTAGGATCTACACTATTTTCCTTATCTGAAATCATACATTGGCTCACCAGGTAAAATAAGCGCTTTTATGCCATATAAAAAGTATCAATAGTTAGAATGTCAATCTCTTATCCGAACACGCATGAAGACTTATTGCAACCCAGGCATTAAACAAAATTGTCTAAACAAAATTGTTGAAATTGGGGATGTTCTGCCGCCTGCCACAGCAGATAACACGGGCTTTGCGCTTCGCAATGCCCGAGAACGTTAAACCCCATGTCTATGAATATTCTTAAATATTGCAAAACAGGCATTTATAAAGTAATTTTTTCTGGATTTTAAGGAAAAATTTATCGTCCTCTCCTTCTGACTTATGAAGTGATAGTGAGAGGAGGGGACAAAATATAAAATACCCATGGTGGTATATAAAGATTAAAATTATATCAGAAGTCAGTTCTGCCGAAGACGTCAGTCAACTATCAGTGTGGTTCG
>JAGXOR010000206.1 GCA_023659785.1 Methanomicrobia archaeon LH_S13 | reverse complement strand
CAGTCTTATAGGCTACTTGGAAGAGAACAGGGATAGAGTGGATTACCAGTTTTATATGAAAATATCGGAACCTAAGATTATTAAAAGCCGTGGGCTATATAAATAAAGAGATGAATAAAAATTATGGAAGAGAGAATATGGTAAGTGGAGAGGATAACACTAGACGACCAGATTTCTTCATTGTGGGTGCACCAAGATGCGGTACTTCATCAATGGCTGAATATCTTAGACAACATCCTGATGTATTCATGGCCCGTATAGAGCCACATTTTTTTGGTAGTGATATTTGCCATGGTAAGAAACTGAAGGAAGATTATCTAGGTTGTTTTTCTGAAGCCCGAAATGAGAAGAGAGTAGGAGAGAAGTCTACATGGTATCTATATTCAAAACGGGCAGCAGCAGAAATTAAGAGATTTTGCCCTCATGCAAAAATTATCATTCAACTTAGAAATCCTGTTGACATGCTATATTCTTTGCATGGCCATTATGTCTATCGCACAAGTCGTGAGGATATTGTCGATTTTGAGGAAGCATTAAACGCAGAAGAAGATCGGAAAAAGGGATTGCGGATACTCAAGTATGTGCGTCCTGAATACCTTTTCTACTCAGAGATCCCTCTATATACGGAACAAATCAAAAGGTATGTGGATGCTTTTGGATGGGATCAGATTCATGTAATTGTCTTTGATGATTTAGTAAGCAACACATTGAAAGTATATAGAGAAGTTTTGAGATTTCTAGAAGTTGATGACCATACCCCGGATCTCAAGGTGTACAATCCTGGCGGTCAGGTAAAAAGTCAGATAGTTCGCAAGTTTATAATAAATTCTTGGATAAGAAGAGTGGCAAGAACCTTCCTACCAAGCACAACTCGCTGTAGAGTAGGGCAGATACTTTCTTCTTTGAATATTAGTAGTAAGCATAGGCCACCGATGGAAAAGCATGTGCGTAAGCGACTTCAGGAACAGTTCGCACCAGAGGTGGAACAATTAAGTAAGCTGCTGAATCGGGACTTGACCTATTGGTGTAAGGATTAAAGAGATAGTGATAAAATACAATTTTGAAAATATTTATGGACCTTGAATTGAAAGATGTCATCCAAATAACTAAAAAGGCAGGGCAAAAAGTAATGGAAATTTATGGCAGAGAATATAAATCCTATCAAAAAAATGATAAATCTCCTGTTACTGAAGCAGATTTGGCTTCAGAAAGAATTATTCTGCCAACTCTAAAGAAATATAATTATGGAATTCTTTCCGAAGAGACAGAAGATGATTTATCTCGGCTAAGAAAAGATAAAATATGGATAATAGATCCCTTAGATGGTACCAATGATTTTTTGCAAAAGACAGGAGAATTCTCTATTATGCTAGGTCTGGCTTATAAAGGTAGGCCGGTTTTAGGAGTAGTTTATTTGCCTGTAGAGGATAGATTATATTTTGCTAAAAAGGGAGAAGGTGCTTTTTTAAAAAAACGAGATGGCAGCCTCCAAAAATTAAAGGTTTCTGATGTTTCCTCTTTTTCAGAATCTAAGTTTGTGGTTAGCCGAACCCATTTGAGAAAGAAAGAGAAGAAGTTTTTAAAGGATAATAAGATAGATTTTATTCAGAAAGGAAGTACTGGGATTAAATTAGGATTTATAGCAGAGGGAAAAGCTGAAGAAGATCGGAAAAAGGGATTGCGGATACTCAAGTATGTGCGTCCTGAATACCTTTTCTACTCAGAGATCCCTCTATATACGGAACAAATCAAAAGGTATGTGGATGCTTTTGGATGGGATCAGATTCATGTAATTGTCTTTGATGATTTAGTAAGCA
>JAGXOR010000205.1 GCA_023659785.1 Methanomicrobia archaeon LH_S13 | reverse complement strand
TTATCCCCCCCCCCCTTCTCCTTTGCTTCAACTCTTCCATTTTCATCTCTATTAATAAAACTTTATCTTCACCGCGCATCCTTTTTGATAGTTTTTCTGCCTTTTTTTCTATCTCTTGGTATTACATTAACTACATTTATTATATCATTTTCCTTCTCACACCTCCGCCGAGAATATACGTCTTGCCTCTTCATCCCTGCGTTTATGTTCTTGCTTTATCATATCCCCACGCTTGAAATACTGCTCTGCTTTCTCCTCATCCCCCATAATTTTGTAAACCTGCCCAAGATTGTAGCAAGCCGAGATACCCTCGTCCATTAGATACTCCCTGAGATTCAGTGTTGCGTTGAAGAACCCTATTGCCATTTCATATTGCTCTAAACTTGCGTAAGCAGCTCCACAATCGTTACAAGCTTTAGCCAGCGTAGGAAGAATTGGTTCTTTCTTCACTATCTCCTTATAAACACTTATTGCCTCTTCATATTTCGCTTTCGCAAGATATTCTTCTCCGAGTAGAAGTAAATCTTCTGCGGTCTTTCCTTCCTCCTCTCCTTTCTCTTCTTTTTTTTCTTCTTCCATTGGCTTATAGATTTCTCACTATCAGCAGCTTATATAACTTTTCATTTTTGAAAAAAAAAAAACTTATCTTATTTTAGCTTTAGCTTACTTTTAAATCTAAATAAAAATGAGAAATGAGAAGGTGGAAGATAGGGGATAAAAATGGAAGAGAAAAGAGATTTTGGCGATTTGAAGAGAGAAGTGATAGAAAAGGGTAAATGTGCGCTTTGTGGTGGCTGTGTCGCTACGTGTAGATTGCTCGATTACGGCTATCTCAGCATAGACTTTTCTGAAGAGAGACCGGTGATAAGAGAAGGACAGCAGTGTCCACCGGATTGTGGATATTGCTATTATCAATGCGCGAGGGTAGAGAAACCGGAGTTGCGGGAAGGATTTGAGGAGATGTATGAAGTTGTCAGCACAGACGAGGAGATAAGAAGGGCTGGTCAGGATGGAGGTGTGGTTACTTCACTATTAGCGTATGCCCTTGACGATGCGATAGTAGAAGGCTGTATAACGGTTGCAGATAAGGGGGAATGGAAACCGGAGGTGCAAGTGGCGATGGATAAGGCGGGATTGATAAGGAGTGCAGGCAGCAAATATACACCCGCGGCTGCACTTACCGGTATAGCAGATGCTATTTTGAAGTACGACCTGTGGAGTGTTGCCCTGGTAGGGACACCGTGCAATATGGCATCCTATGAAAAGATGCTCGTTGTAGGGAGGGATACGCATAATGCGCACAACTTTTCATCCCATATAAAGTTGAGAATAGGACTGTTTTGTCTGGGCAGTTATTCGTATGAAAAGCTAATGAAGGGATATCTTGAACACGAGCATGGTATTGACATAAGCGAGATAACAAAATTGCAGATTAGCGAGGATGTTTTACACGTATATGCAGGTGAGAAAGAGCTGTTAAGTGCGGGGATTAACGAGATAGAGGATTATAAGCGAGATGGATGCAAGGTATGTGAAGATTTCACCGGGCTGTTTTCTGACATAAGTGTTGGGACTAATGGCACACCTAAAGGTAAGTCATCGGTTATAGTTCGCACTGATTTCGGGAGGGAGGTTTTTAACGGTGCTCTGGAGCGTGGATATATAGAAGCAAAGCCAATAGAGAAGTCTGGTGCGGATTTGATACACGGGTTAATGAAAAGGAAGAAGGAAGCGGGAATGGCAGAGAAGGGGGAGAGGAAAAAGTTGATGGAAAGATAAAATCGTGGGCAAGGGTGTTCCGAGCACTGAACACCGATTTTATC
>JAGXOR010000204.1 GCA_023659785.1 Methanomicrobia archaeon LH_S13 | reverse complement strand
CGCAATTCATCCTCAGGCTAAAGCGCTGAGGCTTTCTTGCTTATCTTCTGTAAGCATGGCGTGTTTGTGTATCCAAAGGTGTGAAATAAACCAGAAGCATAAGAAATAGATGTGCATGTGCATCTTTTATAGAAACAGATTAACGCAGAGCAGATTGACACAACACTTTTTCTTTTAGAAAAAGAACCTGTGCTAAGAAAAATTATTTTTCGGGCTGTGGTTTATGAAAAGGCACAGAAAAAGCTTTTTCCACTGATAGTCGGTGGATAGCATTATAAGAACAGAAAGGAATTATACGATGGTCAGGGGTGGCATAGTGGATGCCGCATCTCTTAACCCGTTCCAAATCAAAATTATAGGCATCCATGAAGTGCATTGCACCAATAAAAAGCGTTTTACGGTGAAACTCCGCAAGAGCTTCTCGATTTCCTATCCCCAGTATAGTTGCAAGTAAAGTCGAAGAATCAATGCCCTTCGGCGCTTTGTCCTTATCTATAAATTTTCTTAATGCGGATATCAGTCCTGCGATTGTTTTTATTTTCCAAATTCTCGATTTATTTATCTCTTCTGCTGACTCCAGTAGAAATTCCATGAACCCTTCAACATCTATGAATTCTGTTATCGGTTTAAACCTCCCGTTCTCTACAAACACATAGGTTGCAGCACCACAATGAGGATGCACAGAGAATTCCAACTGTGGAGTTTTCTTCCACATTTCCACGAAATGGGACACAGGGAGAACAAAGGGAACGGGATAAAAACTCTCTTTTGGTATTTCACCGTCTGTTTGCTCTTCCAGAAGGTGTATAAAATCGGGAATTGTTATTCTTCCTTTTTTCCTCTCGGATTCATTTATCCTTCCCTCAAAAGCGATGGGTTGTACATTCACTCCCTTTACAATATCCAGGTTCTCAGCCGCAAATCTTACCATGTCGCCTATTTGGTGGTCATTCACACCGCGCATAAGGGTGGGAACAAGCACTACACTTTTTAATCCACCCCGCCGGCAGTTCTCTATTGCCTTTAACTTCGTTTTTAACGCTGGTATTCCCCTCAATTTCTTATATGGTCCCTCAGTCACCCCATCAAACTGTAAATATACCGTATGCAGTCCCGCTTCTTTTAATTGACGGCAAAACTCTTCGCTCTTCGCCAGCGCTATTCCATTCGTTGCCACTTGAATGTGAACAAATCCAAGTTCCCGTGCCATCTTCACTATATCCACAAAACCTTCCCTTATTGTTGGTTCGCCGCCCGCAAACTGCACCGCGGGGCACGGAGGCGTCTCACTCCTCAGCATTATCATCATTTCCCTTAACTGCTCCATCGTTGGCTCGTAGAGGTAACCAGCAGCAGCAGCATTTGCAAAACACGTTGGACATCTCATGTTGCACCTGTTCGTGAGGTCTATAAGTGCAAGTGCGGTCGAACTTTTATGCTCAGGGCAAAGACCGCAATCGAAGGGGCAGCCTTTGTCAGTTTTTGTGAGCGTAATTCCTGCCTTGCCCTCGTATTGCCACTTTGCGAATTTGTGATATAGTGCGGCATCCGACCAGTAGATGTCATTGAATTCTCCATGCTTCTCGCACTTCTTCTTTATCTTTATCTTTCCCTCGTTTTCATACACTTCTGCGTCTATCACTTCGAGACATTCCGGGCATAATGATTTCGTTTTCATTTATTTTCGATTAGCGATTATCTATCCTCCGTAATAGTTATAAAAAAACCTTTCTTTTAAAAAGAAAAAGAAAGCTTTACCAAAGAAAGAATATACCATATAGTTAACTGAAATGTACCGAAATGTTTATCTTTATGCTTTATGATACTAT
>JAGXOR010000203.1 GCA_023659785.1 Methanomicrobia archaeon LH_S13 | reverse complement strand
AGCTCATACTGGGATTCAAGAACGCATACGGCCTGGACGAAGAGCTGCGAAAAGCCCATCAAACGATCATTCAGTGGATGAGAATCCTCGGATTCGTGGCTGGTGAGACGGCGGCATGCGATAGCAGTAAAATGCGCGTAGATGGACTGACTTACGAGGGTGCTGAGGAAGTCTTCGATTATCAGACGAAAGAGAACGTGAGGGGGTACAAGCTGTTCGTGATCTACGATGTCGTGTATCGGATACCTATTTACTTCGAGGTGCGGGGGATAAACGATGAGGCAAACTTCCTCTGGCTGGACGATAAAGAACATATGGAGTACGTAACGAGGGGTAAAAGGGGAAAGAGCGCGGTTATCGAAGGAAGATAAGTCTATCTGGCTGACGGACGTGTTTAACGCAGCGCCAGAGCAGATTATCGAGGATTACGGGAATTACTGGTTGATAGAGACCCTGCTCGAGGAAGCGAAGGGCGAATGGTACATAAACAAGCTGCCGAGCGGGATTTGGAGCCGACTGCGGAAGCGGTTTGATTAAACTTTTTCAAAGTTTGATGGTGCATATTTACTTCAGTTTCATCGCTTACGACATCGTTAACATATTCAAACGCGCTTTGAATTCAATAAGAAATACGAAATCAGGTATAAGGAGCAATTGGCGAGCATAAACGAGTTTGTAGGTCGAACGCGGGATAAAATCGAGTTTGTGGGGTTGCATTACTCCAGTGGAAACTACACTACATCGGTTTTTGGAGTCTTTTCGAGATGGATAAAGTGGACTTACTTGAAAGGCAAGGTTGGTGCGACATTCGGGTCTTACGGTTGGAGTGGCGAATCGATTACGATACTGACAGAAACGATGAAGAATCTCGCAGGGATGAACGGGATAGAACTTGGACTGAGAATAAATTAACTTATATAGATGTGGGTTTTATAATAAGCATAGTGAGTGATATGATGGACAAATTAAGAACTTTGAGAGTGAACGGGGAATCAGTCAACAAAGATTTGGACGAAATAGAAATAGTGTTTGGACCGCATCATAGAGTTTCTATTTTTGATGATGAAAACGGAAATCTTGTGATTGAATTGATATACACGCATCATGGTGTTCGTTTCAAGGTAGCTGACAGTATTCCCACAGAATTTGAAAAAGCAATATACACGTTAAGAGATAAGTTCCCAGAAAATGTCGTAGATTAATTTTACTCAGGTATAAAAAGGATAAAGGCAATTGTGATAAAAAAAGGAGGGTAGCATGCAAGCAAACATCTTAAAAACTTTGGAGGGGTTAGAATCTTGCCATCAGGAACTGAAGAGGGAATATTTGAAATGGACAAATGGAAAGGAAGGATTGCTGAATAACGGAATTGGATCAGAAAATAATAGTGCCACGATAAACGAATTTTTGAAGAAGGATTCTGCGGTGGTTAAAAAAATCAGCACAATAGTGAACAATATAAAGGGGGACTCTCAAAATAAGGATTGTCAAGAGAGATATGATATTTTAAGAGAGATTTATGTAATTCATCCTTCTTTTCATGAACTATGGTTTTTTGACTGGCATTTCAATCATTTCACTTCGGCAGGAAAGATACTAACTGGAAGATTGGGGATAAAAGCTTACCTTACATGTTTGAATGGAAAATGTCTGGACAAAACACGTAAAGGCATATCTACTTTCACATTGAAGCGTACAATTTTGCTCGAAAACCTATTTTCTGGAGTATTGGATTGTTCTTTATGTGATGTTAATTCTTTAAGTGATGAACAGTTAAAAAAAGCCATTGAAGGTTTAAAATCGGATTTA
The DNA here is from genome assembly GCA_023659785.1 of Methanomicrobia archaeon LH_S13. Lineage (GTDB taxonomy): Archaea > Halobacteriota > Syntropharchaeia > Alkanophagales > Methanospirareceae > JAGXOR01. Next base: position 51 of record JAGXOR010000203.1, on the reverse strand, counting down.
GAAGAGAGAGTAGAGGGTAAAAAAGATCCTTTATACTTTGCAGAAGATATC
>JAGXOR010000202.1 GCA_023659785.1 Methanomicrobia archaeon LH_S13 | reverse complement strand
AGCCTCAGGTGGAGGTGGTCTTATGACTATGAAAGACCACTTAAACTGGAACCCATTAGCAATTTTGTACAGGGAGGAATTAAAGGAATATGACTTTGGTGCAGGGCATCCATTCAGAGGAGCGAGATATGCGAAGTTTTACCGTTTCTTGAAGCAAAATTTGAGCGATGAGAACTATCAAATCATCAGTGCAGAGCCCGCAGAGGATGAAGACCTGCTTTTAATCTGCTCCCGGGAGTATATTGACTTTACAAGGGACTATTACCGGGCGGCGAATTTGGGCTCTGATTACGATGGAAGATTTTATCTGTTTCACAGTGCGGACAATAGACCTATTGGAAGACCAGGGAAACTGGAAGAAGCTGCGAGGTTAATCGTGGGTCAGGCGAAGCGCGCAGTTGATTTAGTTGAAAGCGGAAAAATCGAGAAAGCCGTTTCAATAGGCGGTGGGATGCACCATGCCAAATCCGGTTTTGGCGAAGGTTTTTGTATTTATAATGACGTGGCATTTACCGCGAAATATTTAAAGAAGAAATACGGTTTAAAAAGAATATTAATCTTAGATACCGACGCCCATGCTGGAAACGGAACTTCTGAATACTTCTACCACGACCCTGGAGTGCTGTTCATCGATTTGCATCAAGATCCGAGAACCATATATCCAGGGACGGGTTTTGTATATCAAATCGGGGAAGGAGCGGGAAAAGGATACACAATAAACTTTCCAATGCCAATTGATGCCGGCTATGATTCCTACAAATCGGTCTTTGAGGAAATAATTGAGCCCGTGGTCAAAGAATTTGAGCCTGAGCTAATCATCCGATATGGTGGCTCTGACCCGTATCTAAATGACCAGCTAACGCAGTTGGGACTGCCGATAAAGGGATTCAGGATGATTGGAGAGAAGACGAGCGCGATTGCGGAAATTTGTCAAGGGAAGGAGATAGATCTGATTGCTTCTGGTTACAATGAAGATGCTTTGCCTTATGCATGGCTTGCCTTAATCTCAGGTTTGGCAGACCTGGAGATAGCCGTAGAAGAGCATGAACCAATAGCCGAAAGGGATTTGGCGTCAAAGGATACTGAGAAGGTGATAAGGGAGGTAAAAGAGGAACTAAAAGATTACTGGACGTGTTTTGGTTAGCAGTAAGCATATATATAGTCGCACCCCTCAAAATTATCGCCTATACTCAAATCAGTCAAGGAAACGCTATGCACTTGTAATCCTAATCCCTGAAGATACATCACGAGCTCCTGAACAGATATACCTAAATCGCGGAGCATTGAATGATGAACCTCGCAAAAAATCTTGATTTTATTCCTATTTCTCCACAAGGTCTTTTCTGCCCCTTTAAGCACAAATAACTCACTCCCCTCACAATCCATATTGATCAAATCTACTCTCGCTACATTCTCTTCCTTTAAAAATGCGTCTATTGTAGTAGTATCGACCTGAAAACCGGGTATGCCCGCCTGGGGAACAATAGAACTTGCAGCATTGTTCTTATAGAACTTGGTCGTTCCTATGCGGTCACTCACTGCCAATTGGCGTGTTTTTACGTTTTTTAATCCATTGCGATAAATATTCTCGTTCAGTATATTGGAATATTCCGGGACGGGTTCAAAAGAATAGAGTGTGCCGCTTTCTCCTATTTTCTTCGCTATCACTACCGTAGTAATGCCTATATGCCCTCCTATATCTATCGCGTTCATCCCTTCTTCGAGAATTGATTCTAAGAATTCAACTTCACTCCTTTCATGTGGATTATCGCTCAAGAACCTCTTGAACGCGGTTGAATCATAGAAGAAAGACTCCAGTTCCATTTTCTACTATTTCTCTTTTGTTTTTGCTACGTTTGCGTTTACTTCGTCCGGTATTTTTTCACTGTCCATGCTCATTCACCATATAAATC
>JAGXOR010000201.1 GCA_023659785.1 Methanomicrobia archaeon LH_S13 | reverse complement strand
ATTAATAGCATCATACGAAGAGGTTTGAAACAAAATGTTTAAATCTCATAACCTACAACCAAAAATGAGGGGAAAAAAAGCATTTAAGTGTTTCATGGTAATATTTATACTTGCTTTTCTTTTAACCCTAACACACGAAGCTTTTGCTTATTCCTACTCCTTTTCTAATACCGTAGCACCGCCAGCTTTGATAATAACCGAAATCTATCCTAACACGAATACGAAAAACGAGCCGGATGAGTACGTTGCAATATCCAATCCTCTTAGCCATTCCGTAAATATCGAAGGCTGGAGCATAACAGATAACGAAGGGAAAATCATATTCCCTCCTTTTGAAGTTGCCTCTGGCGAGACAATCTACATTACGAGAAACGCTTTGGCATTCACAGAGCAAATAAGCAATGTAACAGCTAAAGACATTTTTCCTGACTTCGAATACGGCTTGGACTCGGATTCTAATGTGAAACAGATGCAAACAGAGGGAAAAGCATTTGTGCTGTGTAACAGAGGTGACGAGGTAATATTGCAAGATAAGAACGGAAAAGAGGTGGATGTCGTGATATATGGTGATTCATCTTACAAAGGAGAAGACTGGCGAGGTGAGCCGTTGAGAAACGCGAGAGAAGGAATGATTTTCAAACGAGTTCAAGATACGAATCAATGCGAAAGCTGGATTCTTCTTCTTTTTGGTGCTTCTTATCACGTACCTGAGAAATTCTCCTTCTGTGGCGATGCTACTGCTTTTGTATCGCCAGATTGTAGTTTTTCCGTTTTGCAACGAGAAATAGACAACGCTTCCTCTTCTTTGTACGTCAATCTGTACCAGTTTGAGAATCCTTATCTCATGGACCTCATTTTAGATGCTTTAAATAGAGGAGTGAACGTGTATGTGCTGCTCGAAGGTAGCCCTGTTGGTGGAATTAAAGATGAAGAGCGTTATATTGTAGAGAAAATAAAAATAAGAGGCGGAACAGTCCGTTTTTCCGACGAGCCTTTCATAAACCATGCAAAATACGCAGTCATTGACAACGAAACAACGATAATAATGACTGAAAACTGGAAGTATACTGGAATACCGTGTAATAACTCTTTTGGAAACCGTGGCTGGGGTGTCGTGATAAGAAATGCAGAAGTGGCAAATTACTTCAAAGCGGTATTTATTGATGATTTCTATCGAGGTAAAGATTTTTCAACAGAGATTTGGATGGAGGATTTGGAAACAAAAAGGTTTTTTATGAGCAGAGAGATACCAAAAAGCTCTTATGTACCCGTTTTTGAACCACTCACCATTAATAACGATTTTACTTTGATTCCTGTTTTAGCACCCGATTCCGCTATGAGTAACGAAACGATATTGGGTACTCTGGACAACGCAAAAGAAAATGTTTACGTGCAACAGTTCTCAACCGGAAGATTCTGGGGTGAAGGAGACAACACCTTTATTGTTGCTCTGATAGAAGCTGCGGAAAGAGGATGCGAGGTTAAAGTGCTTTTGGATTCTAAGTATTTAGAAGGGGAAAACAACAATGATGAAGTCGTTTTGTGGTTGAACGAAGAGGCAAGGGAAGAGAATTTGAGTTTAGAGGCAAAATTAGCGGATTTGGACTCGCTGGGGTTAGCAAAAATACACAACAAGGGGTTAATCGTGGATGGCAAAGAAGTGATTATAACATCGCTGAACTGGAACGCTAATTCTATTTACAACAGGGAAGCAGGTGTAATAGTAGAGAACGATGAAATAGCTTCGTTTTACGAGGATATTTTCTTCCATGATTGGAATATGACAATAAATGAACGGGAACAGAAGGAGAATAAAGAAGGGACAGCCCTAATAAAAATCGCGTGGGTGGCATTGACGCTGGTTATTTCTTTCGTTATCTTCAGTGTGGTTAAGTGGTATGGTGACAAAATATGAACTTTTTGTCCATTTTTCTATTATTTGATAGTATT
>JAGXOR010000200.1 GCA_023659785.1 Methanomicrobia archaeon LH_S13 | reverse complement strand
AATACTATCAAATAATAGAAAAATGGACAAAAAGTTCATATTTTGTTATCATATAGCCTTAACTTTAACAAGAAGATGAATGAAATTTTAAGGGGATTTGCATTTTTTCCTTTTTATGGATGAAAAGAGCGATATACATAACGGTAATAGCAGCTCTCGCTACCTCCTTGGCGATGATTATTGTGATTATCGCTGCTGACTACGTAAAGGAGAAGCTGCAAGAGAAAAAGGAAGGTAAATAATCGCGGAATCGCAAAAGTTACGAATATGGAAGGGGAGCAATTCTTTGTTATCCCGGTATCTCCTCCATTTTTTTATTTTTTTTTCACCATAAACGGTCCCTCACGCTCGTAGCCAAACCGCTCATAATACTCTCGCACGCCTATCCCGCTCATCACCGCTATTTTCCTGTATCCCTTATCAACTGCTATCTCCTCCGCTTTCTTCAACAAATGCGCGCCATATCCATGATGCTGCCAGCTGTTCTTTTTTCTTTCGCCTAAATCCACTAATTCGCCATACACGTGCAAATCACGAACCAGCGCAGCACCTCGCAACTCTTCCCTGTGTGGGTCATAGGGCAACCTCAGCCTCAAAAGCGCTATTAAAATGTCCTTCTCCACGTCTTCGTAAGAGAGGAAATATTCTGTACCTCCACATGCCTCGTAGCTCTCGCATAAAAACGTTATATTGCTATTCTCCGCGATTTTGCCTGCTAACCGGGAAAGTCCTGCCTCGCGGCATCTTACACACCTGCATTGATAACCCATCTCGTGCAGCCTTTCCTGCGCTAATTGCCTCAGATTACTCTTCTTCACTCCTGCCTCTATGCACTGCGCTAGAATGTCCCGCTGTATTCGCTGTATTCTCACCCATCTTGGAATTATTCTTTTCGCATAAGTGATTATCTCTATCGCTCCTTCCTCATAAATCGGCTCATAATCCCCGTTTTTCCACATTTCGTATAGTTTCGTCCCTTTGACCACCAGCGTAGGATATATTTTCAGATAATCAGGCTTGAAGTTCGAATCACGGAAGATACGTTCAAACATCTTCTTGTCGTCTTCGATAGTCGAACTCGGTAAGCCGAGCATAACGTGAAAGCCTACTTTCAACGCACTGTCCCGCACCTTCCTGTTCGCCACTATCGAATCTTCTACCGAGTGCCCACGCTCTATGTCATCCAAAATCGTGTTAGCGACATGCTGCACACCTAATTCGACTTTTGTAGCACCCATCTCCAGCATTGAGTCTATCTGTTCCCTCTTCGCATAATCGGGTCTCGTCTCGAAAGTAATGCCCGTGTTTCTTATCTCTCGACCTCGCTGCTCACCAAATTCACGCATCGCATCCAAACATCTACTCACAAACCATCTCTGATAATCCTGCGGTCTCGCGGTTAGCGTGCCACCCATCAGTATCAAATCAACCTTCTCGAAATCGTGGCCTATCTCCTCAAGTTGATGTAACCGCACTTTTACTTGCTTGTATGGGTCGAAAACCTGCTGAGCAGCGCGAGCGGCAGCGGGTTCCTTGCCTACATAACTCTGTGGCGACCCGAAATCCGAGCTCGGACCACCCGGGCACATTATGCACTTCCCATGTGGACATGGATACGGAGAAGTCATTACGGCAACCGGAGCAACACCGGATGCCGTTCTCATTCTCTTACGTTTTAATCTCTCTTTTAGTTTCGATTTATCCGCAGCCGATTTCAGCACATCCGAATTCCTCGGAATGCTGTGCAATCCGTATTTGCCGCTTATCTCTTTCTTTAACTTATTTATGCCCTCTGCTCGGGTTATCCCGGTTTCCGCCATAACCTCTGCTATTTCTTTGCATACCAATTCATAGTTTCTCTGTTCTTTCTCATACATATCCAACCGGTTGTTCTTCCTCCTGCTCTCGCCTCTTCCCCTGTTCTTGCATCTCTTCTGTTATTTTACCCTCTGC
>JAGXOR010000001.1 GCA_023659785.1 Methanomicrobia archaeon LH_S13 | reverse complement strand
TCTTCCTCCTCTACCGGTACTGGTGCTTCCACTTTGGGCTTTATTTCTTCTTCTACTTTTTCCTCTACTGATGGTGGCATCGGCGCTTCAGATTTGTAACGCTCCTCATATCTCTCTTTTCGTGCTTGATACCTCTCTTTTAGACGTTTTCTCCTCTTTTCATATTCTTTTTCCATATTCCCTCCTCCATATTTTTAACATATTTCTATCCGTTTAAAAATAGGTCATATAACATATTTTAAAACTATCTATTTTTTCTTCAATATAAGCTCTAATACCCCATTATTATACGTCTTTTGCATATCGCCAGTTACTTCACAGGGCAGTGTTACATCTTTACTATACTTTCTTTCTTTACTATCCGCAGATAATTTTAAAATATTCCCTTCTATCTCAATTTTTATATCCTTTTCCTCAGTTCCCGGCAATTCTGCTATTACTCTCATACTTTCTTTTTCATCCTCCTCAAAAGCATCTACTAAAGGTTCGCTTCGAGTTCTGGGGGCTCGCGCTTTTCGTATTTTCTTTTTCTTGTCCCGAAAGTTTCTACAACAGGTATGCCTGCACTGCTGACCTTAACATTAATGCCATACATCCCTCGTAGTTTCTTCGCTTTATCAAAAGTAATCTCTCCAGTCTTCTCTATCTCCGTCTTTCACTCTTTTGCAATTTCTGCAACACTTTCAAAAAAGTCTCCCAAACCTTTAAATAAACCCCCGAAATCAAATTCAACCCCTTCTTTTTTTTCCTCTTCCCTTTTTCCATATTCTTATCTCACCCCTATGATTTTATTCTTCTCCTTCTCCTTTATCAATCAACATCTTCTGCATTATTCTTTTCAACTCCTCAGCATCTTTTTTAATCTTCTGAATGTCAATATCGCCTTCAACTTCACCTTTCATTCCTTCTTTTAATTGTAAAACACCCTTTTTCACCTCTCCCTTTCCTTGTTCATTCACTCCTTCATCTTCGTACATTTCTTTTATTGCAAGCTCTGCTGCATCTATTATCGCCTTTGCTTGATTTAGCGTCTCTATACTCTCTCTCCTTTTCTTATCCTCCTTTTCATGTCTCTTCGCTTTTTTTATCATCCCTCCTATTTCTTCTTCTGAAAGTTTTGTTGACCCTTCGATCCTTATCTCCCTGCGCTTACTCGTGTCTAAATCCTCGGCACTCACGTTTAAAATGCCATCGGCATCTATATCAAAAGCGACATCAATTAGAGGAGTCCTTTTTGGTGCTACTGGAATATCATCAAAGGAAAACAAGCCGAGTGTTGTGTTATCCGCAGCCATTGCTCTTTCTCCTTGTAGCACGTGTATTGCCATCCTCATCTGGTTATCCTTTGAGGTGGTAAATATCTCGCTCTCATCTACCGGTATTGTCGTATTCCTCTCCATTATCGGCGTAAAAATCCCGCCTGAGGTCTCTATACCTAAGGAAAGAGGAATTACATCCAGCAGAAGCACATCATCTATCTCACCTGCGAGAACACCAGCTTGAATTGCAGCCCCTTTTGCCACACATTCCATCGGGTCTATCCCTCTCTCCGCTTCCTTACCAAAGAATCGCTCGATTTTTTCCCGCACTACAGGCATCCTCGTTGGTCCTCCTACCAATACAACCTTATCTATGTGCTCAGGAGCTAATTTCGCATCTTCTAACGCTTGATTTATCGGTTCATCCAACCTCTGAATTACGGGCTTGATTAACTCTTCCATTTCTTCCCTGCTTAAATCCAGGTTCATATTCTGATTTAACCCCAACTCAACAAATGGAAATGATATGCCTATATTCGTTGAACTTGCAGTAGATAAATCTATCTTCGCTCTCTCTGTCGCAGACCGTAATTTTTGCATTGCCTTTTTATCTCTTCTTATGTCAAGCCGGTATTCCTTTTCCAACTCCTTAAGCATGAATTCAACGAGCTTCTCGTCCATGTCCAGCCCGCCTAATTGAGTATCTCCACTGGTGGAGATGACCTTGAACAGCTCTTCTCTGAGCTTTAATATCGTAACGTCAAACGTCCCTGCACCCAAATCAAGCACTGCAATCTTTAATTCCTCTTTCTTCTCTTTATCCAATCCATAAGCTAAAGAAGCGGCAGTAGGTTCGTTTATCAGCCTGACTACTTCTAAACCTGCAATTCTTCCCGCTTCTTTCGTCGCTATCCTTTGATTATCGTTAAAATACGCGGGCACGGTGATAACCGCCTTTTCTACTTCCGTTCCCAAATATTCCTCGGCATCCATCTTTATCTTTTGAAGTATCATAGCAGAGATTTCCTGCGGTGTATATTCCCTCGGACCTATTTTTACCTTGTGCGAAGTGCCCATTTTCCTCTTTATCCCGCTCACTGTCCTATCAGGATTTTCAACCGCGTGCATCCTTGCTAACTCACCAACCAATCTTTCATTTTCGTCCGTGAATGCCACCACAGAAGGAAACATCTTACCGTAAGGTGTAAGTCCCTCCTCACTTGGTATTATTACCGGCTCACCACCTATCATCACCGCCGCTGCTGAATTCGTTGTTCCTAAATCTATTCCTACGATTCCACTTGCTGATATTTTTGTCATGCTTCCTTTATAACCCCTCAGATTACACAGATTCTCACAAGAAATTGCTATCTTGTGAAATCTCGTGGTTTTTTACCTCCGCTAGCTATATACACCATCACAGTCTTCTCCACATCCTTCTTCTTGAATGAATACACATATCGTGAGCAATAATCTCGCAGCGTAGAATAAGCTTGCTCTATCTCCTTGAACTTCTCTTTTGCTGACGCATCAGGATTTCGGTCAGGATGGAATTGCAATGCCAGGCGGTTATATGCATCATCAATTTCTGACATCGTCACCCCCTTACCCAAGCCTAATGTTCTACGGGCAGAATCAATCGTATCGAAATCCATAGGCTTTATTTCTATATGCGAGAAATTATAAGGAGGCAAAGGTCCAACTGCTATAACCTGCACGTCCTCTCCATATTTCTCATCCAACTCGTCCAATTTTTTATAAATCTCTTGCTCTTTGCTTTTAGCCACGAGAAAAGAAGTGTTCATTATCATTTTGTCATCTTTGAGTTTATTCTGCTGTGAATCTTCTATATAAGTGCTCAAAGCCTCAGTTATCTCTTTTATATACCTCTCTTTCCTCTTATCCACGGCTGACATCACTTTCTTACCTAATTCCACCTTTTCATCATAAGTCTTATCAGCCGGTTTTTTTGATGCCTTTTCACTTAACCTCCTTATCCCTTCATCTTCTCTCAAAATACCCGTGTAAATTACATCTTTATTCCAAATCGCTTTCACATCTATCTGCAATTTATTCTCTATTCTCTTCAGCACCTGCTTGAATTCCGCGTACATCCGCTCAAGCATATTCTCGACATCTTTCTCGTCCTTAGCAACGGTTCCAAACGTCATTGGGATGATAGTATGCTCTTTCATCACCTCTTGGATGACCTGTTCATGAGCAAGCAATTTTTCCCTCGTCACTTCGTATGTCTTAAGTGCAGAATCGCCAACCACGGCGGAAATATCCTTAAAATTGATGCAGTAAGCCTCTTCTTTGTTAATCCCGATTTCTCCAAAACTCCTTCCCTCACCGTTGTTTAATATTCCATAGACGTATTTACCTTTATTTTCTACCATTTTTGAATACAATCATATTTATCAAAAAAAGAAAAATAGAGAGAAAAGAACAGGATATTTTCTTCCTCTTTTAAGCTTACGCTTTAGCTGCTTTTCCAGCCCTCTCTCTTCTTTTCCATCTTAAATCGCTCTTTTTTATCCTTTCTTCCATCTTTCTTTCCATTCCCGCCAATCTTACTTTCGATTTTTCCGGTGTCATTTTTTACCTCCTTTTTATTGAACAAAAATATACCTTCCGTTGCTTTTAACCACTTCTATCTTCTTCCCTTTCCATTCCTCTATTCCCTTTCTTAAGTTGTATTCCTCCACTTTATCTGCGATATTGTAGTATCTAAGGAATTCAGCCAGTCTTTTTCTTCTTAAACGGCTTATTCTGTGCGCGGTATTTACAGCAAATGTTCCATCTGCTTTTAGAGAGAAAAAGAAAGTGTCTTTTACTTCCTCACTCTCATCTGTCTTTGCAGCTATGGTTAAAACATCAGTATCGCAGAATCTAATTCCCGGCGGCTTCTTTCCCCATATATCATATACACTTTGTATTCTCGCATCTTCGATTTCCGCACCGATTTTTTCCATTTTTACCTACCTCCTTCTTGCGTCCAATTTCATTTTCCTGCGAGCCCATTTTCCATCCCATCTATGCTGCGTTGCTAACTTTTTCCTTTCCACCTTGTCTATCCCGGTTATTACTTCACCCCTTTTTATAGCTGCTCGTCTTCTTTCATGCGCAGCTTCCTTCTGCCTGCTTATCCGTTCTTCCTGTGCTTTAATCCTTCTCAACTGCCCTGAACCCAGCATGCTTCTTTTCAAATACGCCAGATCTCTTTGCCAATGCTCTTTCCCTGTCATTTTGCTTTAAGACCTCTTTTTCGCATCAATTTTCCATCTTCTATAATTCCATTTTCTATCCCATCTCGACCGCGTTGCTCTCTTTTTTCTCTCCATATCATCCATCCCGGTCAATGTTTCACCCCGTTCCAATGCTTTCTGCCTTCTTTCGAGTATCGCCTTCTTCTGTCTATCAATCCTTTCTGTCTCTCTTTTTACCCTCTCTTTTTCGTTGCCCAGCCCTTCTAAGCGTCTTGAAATACTACTTGAAGTCGTCATGTCATTTACCTCCACCAATCTTTATCTTTCTTCCACCACTCCCTGCCACGCCATCTCTGTTCCTCCACCATCCAGAGTTGTCGAACGCCGCGTGGACGTAATGTGAGAGATAAGTGTTGTGTTCTCGTCCTGAGATATCTTAAAAACTTCACTTGCCTGTCTCTTGCTGCTTTATCCTTCCCTGGTGTTGTTCCACTATTCGGTCGCATAGTAACCATTCTTATCACCCCCTATTTTTTATAACCTTTCATTCTCCTTCCCAAAACTCTTCTGCAAACCTATCTGAATCTTTCTGCTTCTCCGTAGTATCCGCAGCAACTCTTCTTTCAACCGCTTCTCTTTCTGCTTGTAGCTCACTTATACCAGCCGCCATTCTTTCTTCAACCTCTTCAATTCCTGCTTGTATCTCTTTTATCGCTCTATCCTTCTCCATACTATAACTCCTTACCGAAGTCATTTTTATTACCTCCTTTTTTATTTACGCCTCTCAGCCAATACCTTTTGAACCGCTCTTTTCGCAGCTTCCGGGTATCTGCTCCACAGCCTGACTACTTTCTTACCTTCTACACTTGTCCTCTCAGGTGAGATATACACACGAGGAGATAAGTGACTACGTACCTTACCTGCTATCGCCCTATACGTTGAATCATCCAATTCCGCTACCAACTTTCCCCTACTTTTTGCTTCTCGTGTAACCATTTTTTTCACACCTCGTTAAAAACTCTTTTATTTTTTTAATTTCAAATTTTATGTTAGAAGTCTGCATTCAAAAGGATTTCGATTATAGCGGGATTTGATATAAAACCCTTTTTTATCTCAGTCTATTCTTTATCTTTTTCACATCTTCCTGGAATCTTTTTGCATAGTCATCTCGCTCTTCACTTTTCTCTTCCACATAAGAACTCATTTTTTCACTGATTTCTTTAGTTCCCTTTTCCATTTCCTCACGAAGCTTTAAAGGATCACGCTTTCTATTCTGCTCCCTGAAGTAAATTTCCATGCTTCTTTGCCAATACTTCTTTCTTCCCATTTCTTATCCCCTTTTGAAATTTTTAAAAAAAACCAAATAATTTATTGCCAATCCCCGTTTTATGACTCCTCCCTTCTCCATATATCACTTCGCCAAAGTCAGCAAGCATATCTATACCTCGGATTTCATGCTCGAACAAAGGTATCTCGGTGATTTTGTAGCCAAGTTTTCCTATTTCTTTTATATACTCCCTCTGATTTTTTAGTTGCGATATACAGAAACTACATTTCGCCGCAGGAGCCGGAATAATACTGTTGATAATAACGTGCTCTAAACAAATCTCAGCTTTTTTTATCTCTGATATGAGGTGTTCAGTCTCAAATACACTCATCGCCTCTGGAATTGTAACACCAACAAATTCCGTTTGGGCTTCGCTTCTCAGGATTTTTAGCGTCTCTTCTGTATCCCTCTTCTTTTCTAATACCAATCTTAAGGTGTCTGTCAGCGAAACCATCTCTCTATATTTGTGTATTATCCTGATAAAAGCATCAAACCAGTCCAATGCTATATCCGGCAGCTCTAACAATCTAATGGTATGCCCTGTTGGAGCGGTATCTAAAATAATTAAATCGTACTCACTACTCTTCGTCAATTCCACTATCTTCGCGAGTGCCATTATCTCATCTAAACCAGGAGGAGTAAGCTCCTTGAGACGTTGAAGTATATCCCTATCAAAAGGCAAATCAATGGCAGTTCTTCTATCGCGGGCTAAACCTTCAAATGCTTCTTTTATCTCCGTCGTGTATTTATCTCTAAATTCAGCCATCGCCTCTTCCGCATCTATTTCCAAACCATAAAGGTTGTTTTCTATCTTGGTAACCTTATTACCTATGTGCAGGTCAAAAGAGTCGGATAATGAATGCGCCGGGTCAGTAGAGCCCACCAGTATCTTCTTTCCCGGCTTTCTTCTTGCAATGTACAAACCCGATGCTGATGCTACCGTTGTTTTTCCCACTCCCCCCTTTCCGCCAATAATCAGCACCTTCAGTTCTTTCTCCAGCAAATCCTTTATTCTCGATTTCGCTTTTTTTTTTCGCTGTCTCTTCTCTGCACTTGGCTTATACTCATAAGGCTTTCCTGCCAATACATCGCCGAACTCGCTTAGCCTTTCTGACCCTCTTATCTCGTGAGGAAACAGCGGCACCTGTATAACGTCATATCTCCCCCATTTTTCATATATTTCACTGACATACCTTTCCTGGTCTTTTACTCTATGAGCGCATAAATCGCACTTCTCTATGGGGGATAAATTTGCTCTATTAATTACTATGCTTCTGACATTTATTTTGAGGTCTTGAAGTGCAGAAAGCAGGTCTGCGGTTTCCTCTACACCCATCGCTTCCAGGATTGTAACGGGCACAAATTCCGTTTTCACATCTGTAAAAGCTTTCATCACCATCCTCAAGTCTCTATGCATCTTTTCTAAGAACGCGTCCGTTTCGTCCTTTACATATCTGCCCCTGAATGTCCTCGTTATATACCTGTGTTTTTCTGCCAACTTATCGAGGAAACCAATCCATTCATCAGCTAATCCCGGTGTTAATAATAGACGAATGGAGTGTCCAGTTGGTGCTGTATCGGAAATGAACAAATCGTATTCCCCCTCTCTCATCAATTCCCTTATTTTTAATATCGCCATGTACTCGTCCATACCTGGTAGGGAAAGGGAGAGCATTTTTAATATGTCATCGGCATCAAGATATGTGCCTCTGTCAACTATCTTTGAAATTGTAATTTCATTTTCTTTCATAAACTCTTCTATCAATTCCCTCGAATCTATCTCCAGACCATACAGGTTGTCTTTTAGAGGCGTGATTTTGTTACCTATGTGAATGCCGAAACTATCTGAAAGTGAATGAGCTGGGTCAGTGGAGAGGATAAGCGTTTTCCTCCCTCTTTCTGATAGACGCAGCGCAGTTGCAGCCGCACATGTCGTCTTCCCCTCTCCTCCTTTCCCACCGAAGAATATGAGGTTTAATTCATCAGAGAAAAAGCCTGGCTCTTTGTTCATGTTCTTACCTCCTGTATAGTTTGAATGGATGAACGTCAACACCGGCATCATAACCTTTAATCGCAGCTCTTCCCTCAACGTCCATTCTTATCAAGGAAATTAAATTGGTTGAGTACTTGAAATCAACCACTGTCCCCTTTTCCTGTAATGCATCTATTGTTTTTAAAGATCTTGGCACAAGGCGTTTTTCTTTTCCTCTCCTTCTTCCTTTTTTCATTTTCTCTCTTCTGTGTAAATCTTGTGTAATCTCGTGGTTTTATCTTTCTCTTATCTCAGGGCATTCACTCTGTCCCGCATATTTGCGTGGTTCACGTGGTTTGCCATTTTCAATTTGTGATTAAGTTTCTCGTTCCTTTTCTCATACTCCTCTTTTGTTATCTCATCAAATTCGTAAAGCAGCCTGTTCTCTTTTAGCTGGCTATTTATCTTCTCTGTATCATACATCTCTGTATAAGCATAATCCCTTATTTGCTCCATCAACCATAACATATCGAAAGGGGGGATAGAAATCCCAAGCATCCGCAGAAATAAGTCGTCAATTATAAATGGCATTTATTTTCCTCCTCCTTTTCCTAATATCCTTATGTTAACAAAATTATAGGGTGCCCAGGGACCGCTATACTGGACTTTTAACGAATCGTATTTATTATACAGGGGTTCAATTGCTTCTGAAATCTCCGCTATCTTGTCCCGGTCAACCAAAAAAGTCATATTCAATGCCAGACGGTCACTGAACAAATCCAACTTCTTTAAAGATGCGAATTTACCATCTATTGTTTCGAGTAAGTCAGATTCAAAGTCCTGGCCTAACTCGCTTCTGCTTTTTTCAAGGGTTTTCAGCGCCTCTTTAGTGAAAATAGCCTTAATTCCGAGTTCTACTTTTTTGTCCACTGTTTCATAAGCTTTTCTTAATCCCTTCCTCGCCTTGCTCATCGTTACAAGCAGCGTCCGTTTATCCTTAAAAACCATATTAAAAGCAACAGGCAGCACCGTGTGACCCTCTAATAATATCTTCCTAACAATTTCTTCGTGCTCTTTCACATTTTCTTCCCTCGCTTCATATTCCTTCATCGGGGAATCACTCACAACCGCTGCGAACTTCTTATAGGGAATGGTATAAACTTCTCCTGTATCTTCTATCCCAAAATCACCAAAACTTCTCTGCTCTTCATCTGATTTTATCACGCAGTAAACGTATTTCCCTTCCTCTCTTTTTCTTATTACCTCCTCTTTCTTTTCTTCTGCCTTTTCCTTTTCCTTTGCTATTTTCTCTTCTTTTATTAACCCTTCATACCTTTTTCGCACCTCTTCGAACTCTACCGTATGCTCTACAAGAATACAAACATACCTACCTTCGAGAAAACCCCCTTCTGGTCGTCTTAGCAAAAAGGGCTTGTTCCCCAATACTCCTCCTCTACCAACTATCCTTATTTCTTTGAGGTGCTTTAGTCCCTTTTCCTTGCACGCTTCGTTTATCTCCGTCAGCTTTTTTAAATCGGTTTCCGAGATGAAGAAGTATCTTCCGGGATGCTTTCTTATCGGAAATGGCATTCCCTTTTTCCCGATGAACGCGATATTAATCTCTTCCATTATTTTCCCTTACCCTCTCTAAAAACGTAATTCTACCTCTGTTCTTTAATAAATTTTGGTTATATCAAATCCTGATATAAAAAAGCGGATTTGTTTAGCTCTTTATAATTAAGAATATTAGTAGGGATGCATCTCTTGTGTGTCTCTTTTGAAATCTCGTGGTTTTTTACTGTGATCTCTTGTTTCCTCCTTGTCCAGCTCCCTCCCCCCTATTATATAATCATGAGGAAAAGACCGCAAGAATTTGTTTAAAATGTTATTCGATTGAACGTGCTCTATCAGGATATTCTTTACCTGCTGTTCATCTTTTGGCTTATATACCTTCTTTTTGTACCTCCTTCTTATACCGTATTCGCAGTCTAATAGTCCCTTTTCCTCCAAATCATGCAAAAGTGGATATACTGTTCCAGTGCTCAGGAGTACCCCGAAACTCTTTTGAATACTTTTTATTATATCGGTGCCGCACATTTTTCTCTTTAAGACCAATGCAAGCACAATCATGTCTAAATAATTCTTCACAAATCGCACCATATATTTCTCCGCAATACTATTCGTAGTTTGTAACAGTATAGATGAAGGCATGCCTACATCGCTGTCATCAGTGCTCATAATTATCTTATCGTGGTATTTCAACAGCGAGTTACTCATTTCTGGCTCCAGCTCATCCATGTTATAACTGCATAATATGCTATATGCACTGGGGTACTGATTGCAAATAGAGCTTAAATATACTTCTCTTTGCTTGTAATTGGTATATCTACTGTAAAGTGTTTTTCTTCCTATAACCCTCCTTTTTCCTTCCACTTCTTCTATAACCGAAGCATCACCAAATGAAGAAACGTCTACGATAATTCTCCCCTTATTATGCATGCATATCTTCCCCATCTCCTCCGGGTAATATATAACCATATCAACCTTTAAATTTAAATTCTCTATTTCTAACTCCTCTTTTATCAGCTCCTCCTCCGCAGTCACGTAAATAACCTTTTCTTTTTTGGATGTGGAAGCAATGAAAGGTATTTGAACGGCATATTTGTTTACGTTTGAATTATACAAGTGTAATACGTGCCCTAAGCCCAAGCCCAAACCCAAACCTTTATCACCCGCGAGAATGGCTTCGAGGTTCTTCATTTTTCTTTCTTCACTATGTTATAGTGAGTTAAAGTATAAATAATTATATGTAATTTAATAAGATAATTTCACCGGACGTTTCCCAGAGCAGCAGAGGAGGGTTGTGCCCCGCATTTACGTAGGTCAAGTTCATCTTCTTGGAATCCACGATGGCATCGAGCCTATCGTTCAGGGATAATATCTCCACATTACCCGCGCTTTTTTCTTCTATTTCCATAATCTATCTCACCTCGTATCTTTAATAATTATTCATTATATACGTACACTTAAAAACCGAAACTATTATATAATAAAAAAATATGTTATTATTGGTATGGAGAACAAAATAAGAAATTGTCCTGAATGTGGATCAAAAA
The DNA here is from genome assembly GCA_023659785.1 of Methanomicrobia archaeon LH_S13. Classification (GTDB taxonomy): domain Archaea; phylum Halobacteriota; class Syntropharchaeia; order Alkanophagales; family Methanospirareceae; genus JAGXOR01. Next base: position 28,317 of record JAGXOR010000001.1, on the reverse strand, counting down.
ACGTGGTATCTGATTCTAAGCATGCGGAACTTTACTGCGCCGACTGCGGGATGGTAATAGCAGAGAATATCGTAGACCTTGGGCCCGAATGGCGTGCGTATGATTCCGAACAAGCTTCTAAAAGGGTAAGAACCGGTCCAGGAATGAGTTATAGAATTCACGATAAAGGACTGAGCACATCTACGCCAAAATTGCCCGCGGGGATAAAAAGATTGCGATGGGTAAATATGGGTAGTAGTGAAAAAACTCTTGCCTTCGCGCTTATCGAGATAGATAGAATGGCATGCGCACTTAAGCTGCCGAATGATATAAAGGAAACAACTGCAGTGCTGTACCGAAAAGCGGCGAAGCGCTGTTTGATCAAGGGGCGAAGCATAGAAGAATTGGTCTCTGCAATGCTGTACATTATTTGTAGACAGTATGGAATTCCACGAACACTGAAAGAGATCGCAGCGGTGTCAAGAAGTCCCCTAAAGAAAATAAGGAGGTCATACCTTTTTCTTTTAAGGAAATTTGAATTGAAGATTGCACCTGCGGATCCATCACACTATGTCCCTCGGTTCTGCTCTGAGCTTGGGTTAAGCGAGAGGATAAGGGAAAAGGCAATAGAGATACTAAAGGAGAATAAGGGAAAGGGAGCAGCCAGAGGCTGGGCACCGATAGGAACCGCAGCTGCGGCGATATATATTGCCACAGTTTTAAGTGGTGAGTATCGAACGGAGAAGGAAATAGCTAAGGTTGTAGGTACAACTGAGATTACAATTCGAAACAGGTATAAGGAATTGGGAAAAAGTTTAGAAGTAGATATAGATTCTCTTTCCCCACATCCTCGTCGAGAAAAAGCCTCTGCGGCTGACGTTAGTTAAAAAAGTTTTGTGCAATTTGTCTCTTTTTCTTCGATTACGTCTATTATTCGATTTGGGAAGTTACCGTTTACAATAATGCAACTCATTTTATTCTGCGTTAAAAATCCCGGTAGTTCTGCGTCAATACATCCCTTCTTCTCTTTCTTAAACATCTCTTTTGCAGAGATTTTTTTGATAAGATGCCCCTTTTCGTCTAGTATCCCATCAACGTCGGTCAGTTTTATGAAGGTCTTTTCGCCTATTTTATTTGCAACAAACGCAGCTATCGTGTCAGATGTAACAGCCCAGGTATGCGGTAGGCAATTGGCCGCTTTTAGAATCTTATAGGGTAGTAATATGCATATCGGTCCAGCTTTATCTATTTCATCCACGCTTTCAACTAATGGTATTTCAATTTCACCCGATGCCAAAAAAATGCCGTACTGGTGCATTGCGAAAACCGCCATCCAGTGCGCAGCCTCCTCTGATATTGGTATATGTGTATCTCCCGATAGATTTCTTACGGCATCAGCAAAAGGTCCACCACCCGGAATTAATATCATGGTTAAAGCTCTATCTTTCTCTTTCTCTTTCTCTTCTACATAATCTCTAAGAGACTGTATGACATCACGGCCTTTCTCTAACAGGCTACCACCCAATTTTATTATCACTTTACTTTTGCACTTTGCATTTTCCATTTTTCATTGTCTGTTCAAAATTCCCCCTAATTTTGAGCAGATACTACGTTACGGTTCCGATTAACAAAGCCAAAAGGGAGAGAAGGAATATAGAATGGAAACTGCCGATACCACCGATATTAAAGAAAGCACTTCCTACTTTTTCCTCGGGCAGTGTTGCCAACTTTATAAATATCCCCAATAGAATACCAAAAATCGCAGGTACAAATATCAACACCCCTGCTATGTTCTCAAGCGGTAGTTCCAACGGCGCAGCAAGTATAAGCCCAAGAGGAATAGCAAAAATGCCTACATAGCTTGGAATTACTATTCCCACACCTCCCTTAACTTCTGAAAGCATATATGAAAAGATGGTCATTAGCATGATAGACATTACCACTTCTTCTAACAAGAATGCGCGATAGCTTATCAGCAGGTAAAAGGAGCAAAAAAGGGGTATAATAAAACCACCCATGTTCAGCGTTACCGTTGTTTTATATCTCCTTTCGTTGTCTTTATGCATTTCCTCTGCCACTGGCACGTCGTAAAATTCGCCGATACGCATTGCCTCAAGCTCGCTGTATCCCGGCTTCCGTGTTCTAAACTTGTAGATTGGTATCTCTATTACGCTTGTCAGAAGCATCGATACGATGACAATGAAGAACGATAGGTTTCTCTCGTAGCACAAGAAGAAAGTTGGAACGAGTACCAGTCCGTAGAACACAAACAGCTTCAAATCGGGCGGGTTCACTATTTTTCTCATATTTCAAGCATTCTCTCGATTGATTTCCTTGCTTTATTTATGAGTTCTTTCTTAATAAATACTTCGGGCTTCTCGAGCTCTAATGCCGCTTCTATGTTTTCTAACGTGTGCATTTTCATCTGTGGACAGACGGCGGTAGTAGAGATGGGATAGAACTTTTTCCCCGCTGCTTCCTTTTTGAGTCTGTAAAGAAGTCCGATTTCTGTACCAATCAAAAATTCTCCATCTTCCCCTTCCTTGCAAATCTTTACCATGCCACTCGTTGACACGATGTAATCCGCGGCGTCTTGAACTTCGGGGATGCACTCTGGATGAACAACGATTTTTGCTCTCGGATGTGCCGCCTTCGCTTTTATCAAATCCGTCATTACTATCTGGTGATGCGAAGGGCAAAGTCCATATTCAGGAACGGGGATAATCTTTTTTGACGTTGCTTTCTGTGCGTGATACGCTAAATTGCGGTCAGGGCCAAATAAGATGGTGGACGCGTCCATTGCCTTAACTATTTCCTGAGCATTCGCAGAAGTGCAGATGCAGTCTGCAAGTGCCTTGCTTTCTGCAAGCGTGTTTACATAAAGGACAACTTCGGCTTCAGGATGCTCTCGCTTTGCTGCAAGCAAATCCTCTGCGGGTAGTTGCTGCGCCATCGGGCATATCGCCCCTTTATCAGGAATGATGACTTTTTTATCTGGATTCATTATTGCAGCGGTTTCTGCCATGAAATCAACGCCGCAAAAGATTATGATGTCGGAAGCAGTATCCATCGCTTTCCTTGCGAGCTCCAATGAGTCGCCAACGAACTCTGCTATGTCCTGAATCTCTGCGCGCTGGTAGTTATGAGCCAAAATAATCGCATTTTTCTCTCTTTTTAACCTTTCTATCTCCTTTATCCTCTCCATGCGCTCTTTCTCCATCGCAATATAATAATAATAATAATATTTGTTTAGCGGATATAAAAAAGGAAAAGTGTAAGTGTAATGAAAGGAACTTACGTGCTAATCGTAGAGAACCATGCAGATACAGAAATAGAAATAGAAATAGGCAAAATAGGGCGTATAAAGTTCAAAAGAGGATTTTACGCTTACGTAGGTTCGGCTCTTTCCGGATTGGAGCAAAGAATAGGAAGACACTTGCGTGCCCCGGGCGACAACAAGAAATTGCATTGGCATATTGACTATTTCCTGGCGTGTCCCACGGTAGAAGTAAAGGAAGTGATATTCGCAGAAACGGAGGAGAGGAAAGAATGTGAGATAGCTGTGAAAATGAACATAGACAGAGAGTTGGATTGCATAGAAAACTTCGGATGCACCGATTGCTCATGTAAAAGTCATTTGTTCTTTTCTACGAGCTTAACCCGGCTAAAAGAACACGTTTACAATTATTTTTGCGCATCAGGACTTGATAAGGTGAAGGAATACAGAAGAGAATAGGGACAAATAATCTTTATAAAAAAAATTAGAAAGTAGTTGAATACATAATGAGATGCTATTAAAAACGCTAATACTGAGGAATTACCGAAAATATAAGAATGCGGATGTTGAATTCCCGGATGGCGTTATAGGGATTATCGGGTTAAATGGTGTCGGGAAAACGACTTTGATAGAAGCGATAGGCTGGGTTTTGCTCGGCCATCACGCCGCAAGGACAACAAAAGAACTGATAAAAAGGGAAGGCGCATCGGCTAATGAGGCATGCAGCGTTGCCCTGGAATTCGAGCTGGAAGGTGACGAGTATAAGGTGGTAAGGGAGATGTCAGGTAGGAATTTAGTGCCAAAAGCAAGTCTCGTTATCAACGGAAACCTCATAACTAACAACGCTGAAGAGGTCACGAGAGTCATAGAGGAACGAATAGGTATGGATCACCAGTCTTTTTTTACTTCGGTCTTCGCAAGGCAGAAGGAGTTGAACGCACTGTCAACAATGAAAGCTGCGGAGCGTAAAAAGCTCGTGCTTCGTATGCTCGGCATAGAAAGGATAGAAAAGAGTATACAGGCAATAAGAGAGGATAAAAGAGGTAAAGGGAAGCTTATAGAGGGTATAAAAGCAGCAACTGTGGATAAAAAAGGCAGAAAGAAGATAGAAGTACTCGAAGGCGGGAAGAATGAATTGGAGAAGTCTAAAGAAGAGCTTTTACCAATTATAAAAGAAATAGAAGCCGCTAAAGTGGTGAAAGAGAAAGAAGCGGGTGAAGCGAAAGAAGAACTGGAAACCACCACGAGGAAATATGAGAAATACATGGAATTGAGCAATAACCTGGGCGAGAGAAGAAGCGACCTGGAGAATACGAGGAAGAGGAGAGAAGAGAAAGAAAAAGAGCTTGAGGATTTGCTTGTAAAGAAAAAGCAGCTTGAAGGAATTGCAGACAAAGAAAAGCAATATTTCCTGTTTAGAGAGAAGAAGGAGGAGCTCGATGCGACACGAGAGAAATATCAACGAAAGCAGGAGCTATTGAGAAGGGAAGAGAAAAAACAGGTGGAGATAGTTAAGCGAGAAGGGAAAATAAGAGAGTTGAATGCGAAGAGGAAAGAATTTGAAGGCATAGAAAAGAGGGTGGAAGAGGTAAAGAAGGGAATAGAAGAGATAAGGAAACAAAAGGAAAGTTTGCATTCTTCTATCGGTGCTTTTAAATCGAGAGCAATACAGATTAAGAGTGATATAGGAGAGAGTAAAGAGAAAAAGAAGAAAATAGAGGATTTGGGTCCCGCCGGTGAATGTCCAATGTGCGAGAGGAAATTGGAGTCGCATTACGAAGTGTTGATAAAGAAGCTAAGTGATGAGATAAAAACTAACAAGGAAACATTTTATTCGATTTCCGGTGAATACAAAAAGAAGAAAGAGGAACTCGGTTCTAAGGAAAGAGAGGAGGAATTGCTTGTAAAAAAAGATAAGGAGCAAGAGAAACGTGTAACGGAGAAACAAGCACTGGATGTAAGAATTGTGGGTGAAGAACGTGAGTTAGAGCGGTGGAGAAAGGAATTGGAGTTGATAAAAACTGATTTGACGCCCATTAAGGAAGTGGAGTTTGACGATAACGCCTACAAGGGCATTATTTCCACTCTAAAGGGTCTTGAACTGGTGTACAGGGAGATAATCGGGTTAAGAGCAGAGATAGGAAGGGCTGAAGAAGTAAAAAATAACGTGCAGGAGTTAAGTGAATCGGAAAGTAAGTTTGTGGAGGATATAACGATGTTACAGAGGCAAATAGGAGAATTAGCATTTGATAAAATGGCGTATGTAGAGATAAAGGCGAGATACGACCGGAAGAGAGAGGAATTGAATGAATTAAAACTAAAGCTTTTGGAGAAGAAAAACGAGTTCGAGAACGTGTGCAGGGACATAGAGCGTGTGCTGGAGGAGATAGAGGAGCAAAAGAGGTTACTGAGGGAGAAAGAGGAAGAAGAGACGAAGATAATGTATCTCGGCCTGCTTGAGAAAATAATGAAAGACTTCAAGGTGTATATGGTGGGCATGATTCGCCCGATGCTTTCTGATTACGCATCTGATATGCTGAGAAGGTTAACGGATGGTAAATACAGCAAGTTGGAGGTAGATGAGAACTACGATGTTTTTGTTTACGATGAAGGGACGTCTTACGGGATAAACAGGTTTTCAGGTGGTGAGGAGGACTTAGCGAATCTGTGTCTTCGGCTTGCGATTTCCGCAGTGGTTGCAGAAAGAAGTGCGATTCAAACGAATTTTATTATTCTGGACGAAATTTTTGGCTCGCAGGACGCACTTCGGAAGAGGAATATTATCATGGCGTTGAACGAGCTTTCAAAGAAGTTCAGGCAGATATTCCTGATTACGCACATAGAGGATGTGAAGGATTATATGGAGTATGTGTTGCGGGTGACGGAGGATGAAGAGGGTGTGAGTTGGGTGAGGATGGGTTAGAATTTTGATTTTAAACTGAACACTTCTTCATCCTGCTCATAACTGCGGTCCAATCTCAAAGCAAGTTCTGCCTTTGTTAACTCCTTACTAAGATAAGAAGCATGTTCATGTAGTGAAACCATGTCTAATCGCAAGATTGTATCCATTATCCCTTTTGCACTTCTTCCTACTATTCGTTTCCCGGTAGGCGAATGTTTGGCATATATCATGTTATCGCCTTCAATTTCACAAATACCTATACTAAAGCATCCCTTAGGGTCAAGTCGCCACTTCGCATTCTCTTTTGCGACGATGCTTTCCTTATCATGAATCCTCATAATTGGCTTCCTTCTCTTTTCCTTCAACATCAATAGGTCAAGCCCGATATCCTTAGGTGCGCTTTTGCGTGCTTTTGCGAGTGCCATCATCTCTGACGCTATTCTCAACTCTCTTACACTTCCTCTTGCTTTATCACTGTATTCAGGAGTAAAAAGGACATTCGCATTCAATTCAGAGGCTATACCTGCTAAAGTTGCGTTTACACCACCTGAATCCGCATCTATAAGTTCAGTGACGTTTCCAACGCCAAAGAAAAGAGGTGTGCTCTTATCTTGCAATCTGAAATGATAATAGTTGTACAATGATTCAGCAATTCCATATCCAACAGCATTCAACACAGGGTCTGCGATTATGTTCTTTATGCCGTGTTCCTCAGCCATTTTCATGTTTGTAAACAAGCTTTCGCTATTTTTACCCTCACTTTTGCCACCTGCGTCAAAATCGGGGATTACAACTGCCGCTATATCATTTCCCCCCACCTCGTCACCCACTTCCGGGATATTTTCTTTATTCAGGCTGAGCACTATGTCTGCACCGGCTTCAATGCCTGCAAGTATTAGCTCTGCGTCTAAGGTATCAACAGAAAGAGGAACATCTGATGCGAAGGACAAAGCATCTTTTACTGCTTTTTTCACCTCCTTTGACTTCGCATCCACGTGAACACCGAAGTCTATTATATCTGCGCCACTTTTCAAGAAATGGTCCATTCTTCGATGTATTTCTTCCTCGGTCATCTGCGTCGCATCCACGATTTCCGCGCACACTTTCATTCTTGCACCTCCGCCTATCTTAACTCCTTTTACACTGAACTTCTCTTTTACGCTGCTTTCCAATTCATACAATTGATTCTTTGCGCTCTCTTTTCTCTTCTCTGCCAAAAACACATCAGCAGGTGTAAGTGAAGAGAATTCTATTTCTTCTGCGAATTTTAAAGCCTCGCCGATGTCGTACGCATGCCGGGGTCCCAACCTGATTGGTGTGCCTATCTCCTTCTCCAGATAGCTGAAATCCGCTTTGCAAAGCCCAGAAACTAAAATGAGGTCGTACTCTTTTTCAGCATTAAAATGCTTTTTAAGCGCTTTTCTTAACGATTCAGGCGTGGAAAAAGCGGCAATACCCAGTCCCTGTGTAAGAACATCGCAGTTCGACGGCGAGATCGCCAAAATTCTTACTGCATCCTTTACCATCGCCTCTGCTTTTCTTCCGGTTGCTAATAGTATTCTCATAAATGCCACATCAATATTGCCTTTGTAACAGTTCGTTTTTAAGTAGAGTATAGAAAAGCTTTTTATATAACAAAAATCAATATGATAAGTGATCGAAATAACCACTCTATAAGGCGTCGGCAATATCAATAAGCCCAGCGTTCAATTAGTGGTTTAGGAAAAGAAAAAAGACTAAAGATGGAGGGACTTCCCTACGGTAGATGATGTCATACTGGAAACGGTGTGAATGGGATGCTGTGGGCGGGTTCGACCAGACGGGGGCGGAATGGAAGGATTCCCGATGAACTCGAGAGGGAAACCGTATGATACGATGAAGCCTCAGGTAGAGGTGGTCTTATGACTATGAAAGACCGCTTAAACTAGAACCCTTATCTCCTACCTAAAGTCCGGATATTTCTTCTATTATGGTAGGGGTGTATAGAGAGCAGATAAATCTTTTCTACCACACCACCACCAATAAAAGTATTCATATAGAGATATGCAGGTTACTCTACAACTCCTTCTTAGCTATTTGGAATGACAGCGATAAGATTCCTTCACGGTATAAGTCGCAGGCGATGCTACCGAAGATGAAAGAAGAGAAGGAAGGGTTGAAGAAAGTGAACACAAAAATACTGCAAATGGTTCTGTTTATGCTATATAACAAGGCTGAGAGCGCTGATAAGATAGTGGGAGACGTAAATCCACGAGGTACAAGCAAGGAATACAGATATGGTACAGAACTGGATAGGGATTATAACGCCTCGCTGAATATATTGGAGCGAGGTATGGCGGGGGGCAGGGATTGCCCTTTGTGCCTTCTGAGGTGGAACCGCTAGGGAAGTTGATACCAATTTCCGCAAGTTCTATCGTTGAAGTAGGAAGCCCCTTGCAATAGCGAGGGGTAGTTCACTTAAATTGTTCTGTTTCACCACCTTATTTCCTTATGTTTATTTACCACTTACGTTTCATTCCTCCTCTCTAAAACACTCCAAAAGCGGGTCTTCTGGTTTATCCTTTATCGTTTGATACACGATAAATGTCTCGGTTCTCTCAACAGCGTTAAAAGATTGTATCGCCCTTAAGAAAACCGTCATCTCTTCCTTATCGCGGAAAAGAAGCTCTAAGAAGAAGTCAAACCTGCCGAAGAGGAGTTGAATTTTACTCACGTTTTTACTGTTCCGCAAGAAATCTGCGAGTTCACTTCTCAATTTCTCTTCCGGCTTTGCAATGAGTAGAACATAAGCCTGAAAGGAGAATCCAAGCTTATCCCTATCCAAACATACTGCAAATCCCTTTGCTATACCCTCCTCTGATAGCTTCTTTACACGTTCAAAAGCAACTTGCCTACTTATCCCACACCTTCTACTCAACTCAGAATAAGAAAGCCTTCCGTTCTCAAGCAACGCATTCAAAATACATTTGTCCTTTTTCTTCAACTTTGTTTCCATCATTTGTAAAAATTAAATATCGAAATATTTATAAACTGATTATGCTTTTTATTCTTTTTGGTTTATTAATTATAGTCATGAAAGCAGAAGAGGGAACGCGAAGTAGGAGGGGAAAAAGATGGAAGATGGAAGATAAAAGAACGATGGACATGCTAAAAGCAAGATTAGGAGACGAAAACTACCGAAAGCTCAGCAGGATAGATAACCAAGAGCTTCATCAATTCATTGCCAGGTATGTTGAGCTGTGTAATCCTGATAAAGTTTTTGTTTCCACTGGCTCGCCTGAGGATGTCTACTACATCAGGCAAGAAGCGATAAGAGCTGGAGAAGAGAAGGAACTTGCTATGGAAGGTCATACGGTTCATTTCGACGGCTATTACGACCAGGCAAGGGATAAGAAAAACACTAAGTTCCTTCTACCAGCGGGTGTTGATTTAGGTGCTAATATAAATGCGGTAGATAGGGAAGAGGGACTCAAAGAAATTCATGACACTATGCGAGGCATCATGCAGGGGCACCAGTTGTACGTGCTTTTTTTCTGTTTGGGACCACTCAATTCGCAATTCTCAATACCCGCGGTTCAGCTTACCGATTCCGGTTATGTAGCCCATTCAGAGGACCTGTTGTATAGACAGGGCTATGAAGAGTTCGTAAGATTGGGCAAATCTGTACGGTTCTTCAAGTTTGTGCATTCCGCGGGAGCGTTGGACGAGGAAATGACCTCCAAGAATATTGATAAACGCCGGGTGTATATTGACCTTGAGGATGAAACCGTGTATAGCGTGAATACGCAGTATGGCGGCAATACCATAGGACTTAAGAAGTTAGCAATGCGCTTAGCAATAAACAAAGGGTCAAAAGAGGGTTGGCGGACAGAACACATGTTTATCATGGGCGTGCATGGTCCATCGAAGAGAGTAACTTATTTTACGGGTGCGTTTCCTTCACTCTGCGGAAAGACTTCTACATCTATGCTGCTGGGAGAAACCATAATTGGGGATGATATAGCATACCTGAGGAAAAGGGACGGAGTAATACGTGCAGTCAATCCAGAGAAGGGAATATTTGGAATAATACACGGCATAAACTCTGAGGACGACCCCCTGATCTGGAAGACACTTCACAGTCCAGATGAGATTATATTCTCAAATATACTGGTTACGGAAGAAAAAGGCGTCTACTGGATTGGTAAGAATGAAGCTCAGCCCACTAAGGGTATTCATCACTCCGGTGAATGGACACCGGGAAAGAGAGATGCAGAGGGTAACGAAATATCACTCTCGCATCCAAATGCCCGGTTTACACTTGACATGCGACTCATAGAGAATCTGGACCCTGAGCTTGACAATCCTGAAGGTGTGGTAATAGGAGGGATAATATACGGTGGAAGAGATTCTGACACGAAGGTCCCGGTTGAAGAATCTTTTGATTGGGTGCATGGCGTTATCACCATGGGTGCCGCACTGGAGTCAGAAACTACAGCCGCAGCGCTGGGAAAAGAAGGAGTGCAAAAAATCAATCCTATGTCTAACCTGGATTTCCTTTCGATACCTACTGGGAAATATATAGAGGATTATTTGAATTTTGGCGCTAAATTGAGAAATCCGCCTCCTATATTCTCCGTGAATTATTTTTTAAGAGATTCTGAAGGTAATCTCACGAATGATAAAACGGATAAGAGAGTGTGGCTCAAATGGATGGAACTGCGTTCTCATCACGAAGTTGAGGCAATAACAACGCCCACAGGGCACATACCAAAACATGAAGACCTTAAGAGGCTGTTTAGAGAGGTGCTTGATAAAGAGTATCCCAACAAGGATTATGTCAAACAATTCACGGTAAGAGTTGCAGAGACTTTAGCTAAAATCGAACGGGTAATGGAGTTCTACAAGACAAAAGTCCTGGATACGCCGAAAATAGTGTTTGAAGTATTGGAAGAGCAAAAGCAAAGACTAATCCTCGCAAGAGAGAACTACGGGGATTACATTTCGCCAAACAAACTTTCTTTCACAAAGAAAGTTTGATCAAAGAAACATATATCTTTTTTTTAGTAAAGATTTTTGCTTGCAAAAAGGTTTTTTGTAAAAAGAAAAGGTGTTTGAAATGATGGAGATATGCATATATGGGAGAGGGGGGCAAGGAGGAGTTACATTAGCGGAGTTAGTCACACATGCAGCCATCTCAGAGGGTAAACATGCGCAGTCAATGCCTTCTTTTGGTCCCGAGAGGAGGGGAGCGCCCGTTCTCGCGTTCTTAAGGGTGAGCGAAGCGGAACGGATTAAAGTTAGAGCAGAGATAGAAGAGCCGGATGTGTTAGTCGTGCTTGATCCTGGTTTGCTAGGGGTTGGTGATGTCGTTTCAAGGCTTAAAAAGGATGGAATAGCGGTAGTCAATACAAAGAAGAAAATGACTGAAATAAGATCGGATATTGGCGTGAATAAATTAGCGACGGTGGATGCGATGGGCATCGCGAGAGATGTTTTAGGCTTGGCTATCGTCAATACGACAATGATAGGAGCGCTGGTAAAAGCAGCGGGAATCGTTAAATTGGAGTCCTTAGAGGAACCGATGGAAGAACGTTTTGGGAAAGTCGCCACAAAGAATATCGCGGCGATGAGAAAAGCGTTTGAAGAAACGGTGATGAGCTAAAAATGAGTGGAGAAAAAATAGGGTGGAAAGATTTAGAAATTGGTGCTGTGGTTACCGAACCAGGAAGTGCATCGGTGTATAAAACAGGTGATTGGCGGTCGGAAAGACCAGTTCGCGAGAATGAGCGCTGCATAAAATGCGGGATATGCTATATCTACTGTCCGGAGGCGTGCATTGAGGAGGATGAAGAAGGGTACTTCGAAGCCAATTTGTATTATTGCAAGGGATGTGGAATCTGTGCGCATGAATGTCCGAGAGGTGTAATAACAATGGTTGAGGAGGTGGAGGAATAAGAAAGAAGAAAATCACAAATCCAAATATTGCTAATGGGAAGGTTATGAAATTTAAACATTTTGTTTCAAACCTCTTCGTATGATGCTATCAAATCCGCATCGCACTTAAGGTCTTTTATCCACACTTTTCCTCAAATGTTCACCTATTTGATAGTATCATAAAGCATAAAGATAAACATTTCGGTACATTTCAGTTAACTATAACAGATAAAGATGCCGATGAGCTTGAAGAAGCACTGAAGAGGGAGAAGTTCTCAATTCAAGCAGGAGATATAAGAGACGCATTAAAGGAGAGAAGCCACTTCACGATGTGAGAGATTAGAAGTTTATGATGAGTTTTTGACGATGAAAAGAAGAGTGGAAAGATATTTATATTTAGTGGGTGGGGATAAGCAAGGATAAATCCATAGGTTTTTTATGTAGTTATATAAAATAGGAATTGATTGATTGATAAATAAAAGATGAAAAAAGAAAGAGTGGTGGGCTTAGAAGGTTCCTTTGCCGTTGCCGAGGCAGTTCGGATGGCAAACGCGGATGTTATTGCAGCATACCCTATTACACCGCAGACGCATATTGTAGAAAGATTATCGGAAATGGTAGCAGATGGCGATCTGGATGCAGAGTTTATCTGCGTTGAGAGTGAGCATACTGCAATGAGCGCATGCGTAGGGGCATCGGCAGCAGGAGGAAGAGTGTTTACGTGCACTGCGGGTCAGGGGTTAGAATTAATGCATGAAGTGCTGTACATACCTTCTTCAATGAGGCTGCCCGTAGTTGAGGTGATAGCGAACCGCGCATTATCCGCTCCTCTAACGGTATGGTGCGACCATTCAGATATGATGGCTGTTCGGGACATAGGCTGGATACAGATGTTGGCAGAGAACAACCAGCAGGCATTCGACCTCACGTTGTGTGCGTACCGGATAGCGGAGGACAGTGAGGTTCTGTTCCCCGTGATGGTGCATATTGATGGCTTTTATCTGTCACACGTAATCGAAGACATGAATTTGCCAGAAGACGAAGAAGTAGCAGGGTTCATTCCGGAATACGAGCACCCTTTTACGTTAGACCCGGACAAGCCGGTGAGCATGGGCTGTTACGGTCCACCATTCATATACCCGGAGACGAAGAAGGCGCAGGAAGTCGCGTTTGAGAATACGATATCAAAAATAATAGAAACGTGGAAAGCGTTTGGCGACCGTTTCGGCAGGCATTACGCACCGGTTGAGAAATACCGGATGGAAGATGCGAAAATTGCGCTATTGACGATGGGCAGCTGCAGTGAAACGGCAATGCTTGCGATAGATGAACTGCGAGCTAAAGGAGAGGATGTAGGACTTATAAGATTACGATTGTGGCGACCTTTCCCATTCAAGGAGCTCAGAGAGGCAGTAAAGGACGTGGAGGTGCTTGTGGTGTTAGACCGCTGCATATCTTTTGGAATGGGCGGTCCTGTTTGCTCAGAGGTGAAATCAGCGTTGTATGGCCTGCAAAAGAGACCCTATGTGGTGGGGTTTATCGCTGGGCTTGGCGGACGCGACATACTGATAGAAGGATTTGAGTATATGATACGGAGTGCGTTGGAAAAAGTGAAAGCGATAGAGCGTGGAGAGGAAATCGAAATGGAGATGATAGGAATAAGGGATGGGGAAGGCGAGTAGAAAGGGATAAAAGATGTTAACCTCCGAGATCACAGAGGACACAGAGGGGATTTGGTAGCTACAATAAAAAACTCTGTGCTCTCGGCGTACTCGAGGGGTAAAATAAAAAGGAGAGAGGGAAATGGAGAAAGAAGAGGAATTGTTTGTGCCGAGGTTGGTTACAACCGAAGAAATCTTCGCTCCCGGGCATCGCGCCTGCATAGGCTGTGGCGAGGCTCTCGCCGTTCGGCACGTGTGTAAAGCGCTGGGAAAGAATGTAATAATCGTTACCGCTACGGGCTGCATAGAGATTATCTCATCGCTGTTACCGCAAACTTCATGGCAAGTGCCCTGGATTCATACACTGTTTGAGAACTCGGCATCAGTGATGTCAGGTATAGAATCGGCGTATAAAGCGAGGGTAAGGAAAGGTAAAATACCTGATAAGGGAGTGAAATTTGTCGGATTCGCGGGTGACGGCGGCACTTCGGATATCGGAATACAGGCATTGTCAGGTGCTATGGAGCGCGCACATGATTTTTTGTATGTTTGCTATGACAACGAAGCTTACATGAATACTGGAATACAACGATCTTCTTCCACCCCTTACAGTGCGTGGACGACGACTGCGCCTGTGGGGAAGAAAAGCATAGGGCAGGCGACATGGAAGAAGAACATGCCGGAAATTGCAGTTGCGCACAGGATACCTTATGTAGCGACGGCTTGCCCTTCGTATCCGTTTGATTTAATGGATAAAGTGAAGAGAGGAGCGGAGATCGAAGGACCTGCTTACGTTCATATATTATCGCCATGTCCCACGGGCTGGAGGTATCCACCGAATCTAACGATAGAAATAGGTCGGTTGGCAGTAGAGACCGGTGTTTTTCCGCTTTATGAAGTGATTGACGGCGAATACCGGTTAAGCTTTGATTTCCCCGAGTTGAAACCCGTGCGCGAGTATATGAAAGAGCAAAGGAGGTTCAGGCATCTTACAGAGGATATTGTAGAGAAAATACAGGCGCGAGTGGAGGAGGAGTATTTGAAGTTGAGAGAGAAGGCGGGAGTGAAATGAAATGGCAAGAGAAACAAATCCAACTGAGTTGGAAACGAAAGAGCAGAAATATGTAAGGCTGCCGACCTTTTTAGAACAGGGTTTTTCAGCGTTGAAGCGAGATGTAGTGGATAAACGAATTTGCAGCCTTTGTGGCACCTGTGCAACATTTTGCGATAAGATAAGAATAAGTGAAAAAGAACTTAAGCCGGAGTTAGTCGAAGAATACGACACGATATGCGGGCTGTGTTATGCTTTCTGCCCCAGGACTTTCTTGCCGTTAGCTGAAATAGAGAGGAAAATATTTGGAAATGAGGAAGCAAGGAAAAAGGCAGAAGGAGATGTTCTTGGTATCTATCGAGGTTGCTATGCGGTTAAGTCAAAGAAGGAAGATATAAAAGGGCAGGATGGTGGTGCGGTTACCTCGCTGCTTGCTTATGCGCTTGAGGCAGGGATAGTAGATTGCGCTGTTACCACGGCCTCAGACGACCAGTGGAGACCCTTACCAAAAGTTGCGAAAAGTTACGAGGACTTGAAGCAGAGTGCAGGCACGAAATATACGATTTATCCCGGTGTAGTAGGTATTAAAGAAGCGATGGAAGCTGGCTGTGAAAACATCGGATTCGTAGGACTGCCATGTCAAATACAGGGTTTGAGAAAAGTTCAAACTTCAGAACAGCCGTATGAAGTGGGAAAAGAGCGCATAAAATTGTTGATTGGGTTGTTCTGCATGGATAATTTCAAGGAAGAGCTGTTGGATTTCGTGAGGGATAAGCTGAGTTTAGATTTAGAACGCGTGCGGAAGTTCGACATAAAGGGAAAAGAGTTTTTGGTTTATGATGAAGAAGGTAAAGTTTATGCTATTGCGTTGGATGAGATAAAGCGTTATGAGAGCGAGGGATGCTCGGTTTGCATGGATTATACCGCTGAACTTGCCGATATTTCCGTGGGCTCGGTGGGCTCTGAAGACGGGTGGTCAACGGTTTTCGCTCACACGGAAAAAGGAGAGGAGATAGTCGAGGGTGCAGTGGAGAAGGGGTACATTAAAGCGAAAGAAATAGAAGAGAAAGGGATGGGATTGGTACGGAGGTTGGGAGAGAGTAAGAGGAAGAGGGGGGAAAGATAGTGACGTCCTCCCAACGCTTACGCATGGGGCTTCCAGCTTTTCCTTCATGTTAACGTAATGGACAACGACGAAGGTATCTACCTATATTCTTCAAGTAACAACACGATCACGAACAATAACGCATTCAACAATGTCTTAGCATCAATTGTTGCATCCATTTATCTAGCGGACAAAAAATATTTCCGAAAACGCTTTTCTTTATACTACATGATGCCGTTCCAAAAACCGCCTCATCCTCTCCAACACCTCTTTTATTTCATATTGCGACACCGCATAAGCACACCTTATAAATCCTTCTCCACAAGCACCAAATACGCTTCCCGGTATTACCACCACCTTCTCCTCCAAAAGCAGCCGCTTTGCAAACTCTTCCGAAGTGAGACCCGTGCTTACAATAGACGGAAAAGTATAAAACGCTCCTTTTGGTTCAAAGCAGCTCAACCCTATTTCCCTCAGCCCTTCTACCATTAACCGCCTCCTCCGATTGTACTCGCTTACCATTCTCTCCACCTCGTCATTGCATCTCAATGCTTCCATCGCCGCCATCTGCGCGGTAATTGGTGCACACATCATAACATATTGATGAATCTTCATCATCGCTTCTATTATCTCTTTATTTCCTGCTGCATACCCTAATCGCCACCCTGTCATCGCATACGCCTTCGAGAAACCATTCAGCAGTATTGTCCTATCCCGCATTCCATTAAGCGAGGAGAAGCATGTATGTTTACCTTCATAAGTCAGCTTGCCATAAACCTCATCCGATATAACAAGTAAATCATGCTCGTTCACCACATCTGCTATCTCTTCCAGGTCCTTTCTGCTCAATGTTGCTCCCGTAGGATTGTTTGGATAGTTCAAAACAACAGCTTTTGTATGCTCTGTTATTTTTTCCTCTATTTCCTCTGCTTGCAGCTTGAATTCATTCTCTACTTCCGTAGCTACGCATACGGGAACCCCACCAGCGAATACCGTGCACGGCTTGTAACTTACATAAGAAGGTTCGTGAATTATTACCTCATCGCCAGGATTGAGAATCGCGCGTAGTGCCAGATCAGACGCTTCACTTACTCCGGTGGTTATAAGTATCTCTCCTTCGGGCTCGTAATACACCGAGTCCTCGTTATACATTTTGTCTGAAAGCATCTCCCGCAACTCCAGCAGACCCCAATTAGATGTATAGGACGTGTAGCCTTTTTCCAACGAGAATATGCACGCTTCCCTTATACTCCATGGCGTTACGAAATCAGGCTCGCCGACACCCAAAGAAATCGCTTCTTCCATCTGTTGTGCGATATCAAAGAACTTCCTTATGCCTGAGCCCTCTATTTCTCGCACCCTATCTGCTACTCTATTTGAATTCATACTCCTTTTCCTTTTAGCACAGGTTTTCTTTTTATACGAAGCGTTTTTGATAAAACTTTCCTTAAAAGTTTTAAAGAAAAAGTATTTTTACAGTGTTACTGCTAATCTTTTCACCTTCTCCTCCTCTTCGTATATTTCTCCATTCTCTTTATAAGTCTTCAATAAAAAATGCGTTACCGTGTTACGAACTTGCTCCAGAGACGATATCTTCTCCGCAACGAAATACGCAACCTCTCTCATCGTATTCCCTCCTACCAATACCGAAAGGTCATACTCGCCGGAAATCAATCGCACTGACTTCACTTCCGGGAATCGCACAATCCGTTCTGCAACGGGATCATAACCGGTATCCCTTTCAGGACCGACTTTTACGTCTATTAACGCATGAACAGTCTCTATCCCTGCTTTTTCTGGATTTATCACTGCTTTGTATTTCCTTATTACTCCTCTGTTCTCCAGTTCCGAAATGATTTGCTTCACTTCCTCTTCTTTCAGTCCTACCATCCTCGCTATCTCCTTATCAGCGATTCTTGCGTTTCCTTCCAATATCTTCAGTATTTCTTCCTCTTCTTCTTCTTCTTTCATGCTAATCTCATTTCCTCTTCACTCTTATCTCTATCTCATTCCAGTCCTCCTTCACGCCATGAAGCGCAGAAACCGCACCCGCGATTGCTCTTCCTATCGAGTTTTGTACGAATTCATTTGCTTCCATCTCTTCCTTATCCACCAATATATCTACTTCTACTTCTATCATTATCCTTTTCCCCTAACCTTCACTGACATACTCCCCAAGCTAAAGCATAGGGGGTTCTGTGGTTAGTGGCATCCCCCACCATTGCCGCTCTGGGGGTATCAGTGCTCCCCTTCGTTACATCTCTGTCTACAACGAATTGATCTATGCCAAGCAGCCTGGCTTTGTATTCTATCATGTCTTGCAGTTGATAGAACGACCAGCTGTGCAAGGAATATCGAAATGCTCTTCTAAGGCTTGCCATTTTCCTTATCCCTTTCAACTTCTCTAACTTTATCCCGCTGCCCTCTTCTTTCGCCGTATTCACTATTTTACGACTTATCTTGTGGTTTAAATCCCTTACTATCCTGCTCTCACGTCTTTTCAAACGTTTCACCACGCTATATTTACCTGCTTTTTGCATCCGCCTCCTGATGTTCTTGTATTTTTTATGCACAAAAATATGCACATACAATTATAAGCGCAATTCATCCTCAGGTTAAAGCGCTGAGGCTTTCTTGCTTATCTTCTGTAAAACGGCTTTCTATGCCGCATCGCCAGCTTCAATTTGTTTATTATATATGTTTCATCCATGCTATCTATGGGAACGAGATTATCATTTCTAAGCAAACACGGCTTTATCTTTCCATCAGACGTTATTCTTAACCGGGAGCAATTTGCACAGAACTCCGTGTTATCTATCGGATGAACAACCTCTACTTCCACACCATCAATAAAATATTTTCTCCTGTGCTGCAACCTCCTCGTTTTTATCGCTGAGGCTTTTGATTTGAGTCCTGCTTCTACCTTTTGAAGATCTACTTTGTAATTTAACATACTGTTGGGCTCTGCGCCAAAAGAAGGAATCAATTCTATTAATTGCAGGATTGCCATTTCCTCTCCTCCCCTTTTATTGCACTCACGCACAAAATCCATCATGCCAACTATCTCATCCTCGTTTATTCCTCTCAGAAGAACCATATTCAGCTTGACCGGCGTAAGACCGGCATCAATTGCACTATATGTGCCATCAATCACCCTGGGGAGATTGTTTCTTGAAGACGTGATAAAATCATATTTTTCCTCTTTAAGCGAATCTAAGCTGACGTTCACCCTGTTCAAACCCGCATCTGCAAGTTCAACTGCATATTTCTTTAATAATACGCCATTTGTAGTTACCGAGATGTTATCTTCAAAAATCCTCATACCTTGAACTATGTCCACAAGGTCATCTCGCATCAAAGGCTCGCCACCTGAAAATTTTATTCTCCTTACATTAAAATAAACGGATGCAATTCTTGCTATTTCTATAATAAGCTCAGCACTTATTTCTTTTCTATCTTTATCTCTTTCCTCTCTTTTCCCTTCCCCTTCATGATGGCAATAGATGCAATTCAAGTTACAACGATTCGTGATGGATAACCTCAAACTTCTTATCTTTCTACCGTAATCGTCTATTAATGTCTCTTTTTCTCCTTCTTCTCTTTTTTTCGGTTCTTTCATCTTTCAAATAGCCCGGGACGGATTCGAACCGTCGTCACGAGGTCCAGGGCCTCGGATGATTGACCCCTACACTACCGGGCTATTTAATTATTATAATATGAGTTATTTTTAAGAGATAAAAACCTTAACGCGATACAACTCTTCTCCTAACCACCTTATATAACTTCTACCCTTTTTCCCTTTCCCCTCCTCCAATTTCTCCTCCCACCGTTTTGGAATTCCTCCCTCGCCGTAATAAGCACCGCTTATTGCACCCGTCATCGCACCTATGGTGTCAGTATCGCCACCCAGGCTTACTGCATAAACAACAGCGTCCTTAAAGCTGTCGGCACGAAGAAAAGAGTAAATTGCAGTTGGCACCGAGTTAAAAGCTGCTTCTCCATTCCCCAATTCGGAATTTACCTCTTTTTTAGTCGCTTCTTTATCCAAAACCGCTTCCAGCTTTCTTACCTTTTCCTTATATATCTCGCTCTTGATAAATCTTTTCAATTTGAGCAGCATGTCTTCCTTTTTAGTTCCCGATACAGCCAAAGCGATAGAGAAAGCCTGCAAAGCTGCTCCTTCTTTACCAAGCTCGTGGTAATGCGTGATATGGCTTGATTTATAGGCTATTTCTCTTAGCTTATCTGCATCATCGTAATAAAAAAGACCTACGGGAGCAATCCGCATTGCAGCTCCATTTCCATACGAACCTTTTCCACCAAATAGCTTTTTCGACGTCTCTTTCCAGCTCTCACCCTTGCTTATCCTTCTCAATGCTTCTCTAGTCCCGGGACCATATCCTCTTCTCGGGTCGTAATTCTCAATAAACCTCGTTGCCATGTGCTCTCCATTGAAACCCTTATTCTCTATTAAAGATTCTGCAACTCCTTTCATCATCTCCGTATCGTCTGTGTAACGACCAGAAATCATTTCCCACGTATCGCTCCCCCCCTTCACCGAATTGACTTCATCCATGCTATAGCCTTCCAGTAGAGCACCGGATGCGTCTCCAACGGCAGTGCCTATTAAAGCACCGATAAACTTGGATTTCATTTTCCTCGTTGTACTTTAGGAATTACGAAGAAAGAGAACCAGTATACATCCAATGGTCGAGATAACCCTCACTCTCTTTATTCTCTTTTAGTTTTCCCTCGAATTCGTCTTTTAATATCTCTTTTACCATTACTGCTTCCTCCTCACTCGAAACCGTAAACAGCACTTTACCACTACTTTTCAATACATTATGAACCTCTCTTAGCACCCTTTCCCACTCAAATCTATTAAAAGGTGTGAGTTTACCAATCATAAACCCAAAGACAACGTCAAATTCTTTACCAAAAAAGGTTGACAGTACGGAGCAATCCAATACAATGCTGCGCGTAGGCTCCAACACCCCTTCTTCTAACCCTTTGCAAATTTCACATTCGTTTATGTCCACAGTAAAAGGGAAAATGCCTGATTCGTGCAGTGCAATTGTTGCACCTCCATCGCCACATCCAATCTCAAGTGTTTTCTTACCCCTCCTGTCTTTTTCTAAATCATTCTCGCTTACAAATTCATCCAGTACTTTTTTTAATGCCTCTGTCCTTTGCCTCGGATAGAAACTCGCACCTTCTAAATTTAAATCGGAAACACAATTGTAAAATAGTCCGTTTACTAACCCGACAGAATAAAATTCAATCACTCCCTCACGAAATTTCTCCCGTTCCACTTCTACTTCTCTTTCCTTAGCGCCTTTTATCCTGTTTGCAAGCACCTCAAATTCTTCCTTACTTCTCTTGTTTGAGATAAAATCCGTGAAGATAATCCAGAAGCCCAGGTCTTTATCCTGTATGGCAATGCCAATCAGCTCTTTATTTTTACCTTTGATCCTGGTTTCTGTAAGTATTCTTATTGATTCTGTCACGTCCCCTTCTTTGACCTTACCAAGATATTCAAGCGTTCTGCCTATCTCTTTTAGAGCGGCATAGCTCTGTTCTACCAGCATAAAATCCTCTATTCCTAATAACTCGTTCAGTTCCATCTTTACGTGAACTACCCATAGCTATCGCAAGGGACTCCCTACTTCAACGATAGAACTTGCGGAAATTGGTATCAACTCCCGTAGCGGTTCCACCTCAGAAGGCACAAAGGGGCAGTCCCTGCCCCACCATACCTCGCTCCAGTATATTCAGCGAGGCGTTATAATCCCTACCAAAGAACTTACTCCATGAAGCATCTAAAATTGACTGTGCAAGCCAATGATTCTTCGCCATCCCTTTTATGTTCAAATCCTCAATCGCTATCAAGTCGTAGTTATCAACATAGAATCGTGACAGCTTGTGTAGGAAGTCATCTCGTTGATTTGCCAATCGTTGATGTAACTTAGCTAATCGCATAACCTTCTCTATTGTCCTCGTTATCGCCGAAATTTTCTTTTAGATTATTATACAGCATAAACAGAACCATTTGTAGAGTTTTTGAGTTCACCTTTTTCAGTCCTTCATGCTCTTCCTTCATCGTGGGCAACATCGCCTGCAACTTATACCTGGAAGGAACCTTCTCGCTGTCATTCCAGATAGCTAAAAAGGAGTTGTAGAGCAACCTGCATATCTCTAACACCGATAGCAACTTCTTTTCGTCTTCCTTCTTCGGGTACAGCCGAAACTTATAGGTTATTTGCATTTCTCTATCTCTATTAGCCTCCTGATAATATCATCATAGGTCTCCCCCTTCTTCCCTATCTCTTTTAGCATATCTCTCGTTTCCTTAGATACTCTCATCATTGTATTATCCATATGCACATGTTTATAATAGGTAAATATAAGCTTTTCTATTTTTCATGCTAAGTCTTTTATATATGTAGAACAGAGAAAATAAAACTTTCTCGTCTCGGGATGTTGCTCAAACCAAAAATCTTTCACTTCATCATTCCTACCTCCGTGCTTCTATCGGTTTCAGCATTGATGCTCTCTATGCAGGATAAAGCCCGCTTATCACACTCGTTCCGATCCCGAAAGCAAAGCCTGTTGCGAAGCAACCGCAGAGTCGTGAACGAAGCGTGACATCAATATTAAGACGTTACAATTACTCTTTGCAAATCCATGATACAAACCGACAACTCGTGGATCGATGCAATCTGTTACTTTAGCTGAACACTCGATCCTACCTCTTGGCGATTCAACGCTTACGATATCACTGTCCTCAATACCAATTTTTGTTGCTGTTTCTGGATTGATTTCCAATAGATTATCTGGGAATTGCTCGCTTAGCGAAGGAATGTTACGCATCATGGAGTGTGTGTACATCTCCAATTTTGTCCCTGTTGTCAATATGAACGGGTATTCCTTGGCATATAAGCCCGAAAGCTTCCCCAGTCGTAGGAATTTTGGATTTTATTTTCAAACTCATTAAATAGAAATAAAGGAAGCATGAAAAATGGACCTTGAGGGATTTGCAAAGAGGAAGTTAAGAGAAGGTGCAGGAGAAGAAGAAATAATCGCTGAGATGTGCAGTCGCATTATAGAGATAAAGCGCATTCGTATAAGAAAGGAAGATGCTGAGGCACTTTCTAAGGCGATATTAGAGGAAGCGAAAAGAACGATTGATTTAAAAGATAAAGGTAAAAGCAAAGACGAGTTTTTGATTGGCCTTCTCACGGAAATAAAATCAGGCGTGAGAATGGGCGAGTTCGGAGTAGGGTCGAGAGGCTTGGGTGATTTTTACGCTCATGAGAAAATAGGAGAGATAATAGGTGCGACTAGTGCAGTGGTTGACTCGTCAAGCTTAAGTGATTCCGGAGTAGTGCGTTTTCTAAGTGAAGGAAAGAGTAAGGGCGCAGGTAACAATAAAGGTAAATTTGTGGTCGTAACCGTGGATGGAATGCATTCGAGGCTGAGTGATTTTCCTTTTCTCGCGGGGTTTCACGTTGCACGTGCAGCTCTTCGTGACGTGTATGTGATGGGAGCTGCACCGATTGCACTGCTGTCGGACATTCACGTTGCCGACGATGGCGACGTTGCGAAGATATTTGACCATATTGCCGGGATTTCAGCCGTATCAGACGCTACTGGTGTTCCTCTCGTAACGGGCTCGACATTGAGAATAGGTGGTGACGTAGTAATAGGGGAACGAATGACGGGCTGCGTTGGTGCGGTTGGCGTGGCTGAAGCTGTTGTGTCTAGGGGAGGGGCAAAAGAAGGAGATGTAATATTGATGACTGAAGGCGCAGGCGGCGGCACAATATCCACCGCCGCTTTGTATTATGGTGAATACGAAGTTGTGAAAGAAACGTTGAACATAAAATTTTTGGATGCTTGTAATACTATTATCGAAGAAGACATGGTAAGAAAGGTTCATGTCATGACAGACGTTACGAATGGAGGAATTCGCGGAGATGCAAATGAGATTGCAAAGGTAGCAGCTTTGAAACTCGTTTTTTATGAAGAACGAATAAGGAGTTTGGTGAATGAGCACGTGCTTGAGATGCTGGAGCGGCATGGGATAGACTATTTAGGTGTCTCTTTAGATGCTCTTCTAATTATTTGTCCGGAAGCCGTTGCGGAAGATGTGAAGAAAGTTGTAAGGAGTGAAGGAGTGAGAATAGAAGAAATTGGCAATGTAGAAGAGGGGAGGGGTGCAGAGATCATTGTGGATGGAGAAAAGAAGGAGTTTGTTCCTAAGTTTCGAGAGTCGGCTTACACGCCGGTAAAGAAGGTTGTAGGAGAATCGGGTGGCGATTTTGAAGAGATGAAGAGGAAGGTGGATAATGCAATTAGGGAGGCAATTTATAAGAGAGATAGGGTGAAGGAGATGTTAGGTGGGAAGGAAACTTGCAGTTGATAGAACGACCAGCTGTGCAAGGAATATCGAAACGTTCTTCTAAGGCTTGCTCTTTTTCTTATCCCTTTCAACTTCTCTAGCTTTATCCCACTTCTATATCCCTTCGCGGTGTTTTGTATTTCCATATGCTTAATATAATATAATATAAGATTTGTTAGTATAAAAAGGAATTGATAGACATAAAAAGTATGCACATACAATTATAAGCGCAATTCATCCTCAGGCTAAAGCGCTGAGGCTTTCTTGCTTATCTTCTGGAATAACTATTTTATTTATACAAAAATACAAAATATGATGTATAAGCAATGAATAAACATGGCGTAAGCATGATCATGGTGGATATAAGCGAGAAAGGAGATGTTGAGCGAATAGCAGTGGCTTCTGGCAGAATAAAATTAAAAAGCAGTACCGTGGAGAAAATTAAAAAGGGGACTATAAAGAAAGGAGATGTGTTTGGATGTGCAGAGACAGCAGCGATATTGGCGGTGAAAAAAACCCCGGATATGATCCCCTTATGCCATCCTATAAGTATCGAAGCTGTAAACGTTGATTTTTCGATAGGCGAAGGAGATATAAAAGCAGCAGTATCTGTGAAATCAGTTGGAAAGACAGGTGTAGAGATGGATACACTGCATGGGCTATCTGTGGCATTGCTGACAATTTGGGACATGGTAAAGTCGGAGGAGAAGGACGAAACGGGAAATTACCCACATACGCGGATAGAGGAGATAATAGTGGATAAGAAGGAGAAGTCATAAAAAGAATGAAATTCAAAACTGGTCTTTTTGATATGGATGGCACTTTAATTGATTCGTCCGCAGCGATTTTGAGTTCTGTTAAGGAAGCAGCGAGAATAAGGGGTTTGAGAATTCCAGCAGATAATGAGATAAAGGAAACAATCTATTTGCCAAGTCAGCTCTCTTTCAAGGTTTTGTACCCGGATAAAGACCCGGCTGAGTTTGATTCGGTCTTCCTCCACCTTATCAGGACGAAATTCAAACCAATGATAAAGGAACTGCCGAAATCGAAAATGACACTTGAGCTGATTAGGGAAAAAGGGATAAAAATAGGGATTGTAACGACAAAGGATAGGGAATCAGCAGATGAAATGATACGGCTTTTTCAGTTCTCTTATGACATTTTACTCACCGCAGAGGATACCGAAAGAGCAAGACCTGACCCTGAACCTTTACTCGAAGCGATAGAATTACTTAAATCTACGGCGGCTCAAACTTTCTATTGTGGCGATACACCACCCGATATAATCCAGGGCAGAAGGGCAAGCGTAAAGACGATTGGCTTAACTACCGGGATGTACTCAAAAGAGGAATTGGAAAAGGAAAAACCTGATTTTGTCTTTGATAACATTGAAGCGGTGTTGGGTATAATATAAAATAAAATAAAATAATATAATACGAAAATGCTCAATAAAAAGTGAAAAATCCTAAATCCAAATGTCAAAACTTCTACACGGCTCTGCGAGCTTGTAAAACCTTGTAAAGGGCTTATCAAGTTTACTGAATACTAATGCGAAATGCAAGAACTAATAAAATACGGGCGGAAAATAGTTGAGGCAGGGCTCGTACATTCGCATTTTGGAAATGTGAGCAAGCGAGTTGGAGACCAGATGCTTATCAGCACAACAGGAAGCATGCTTGACGAGCTCGAAGGACAGATTGTTACGGTTCCAATAGACCTCGCATCGCCGGATGAGCTTGATGTGATTGCCTCGTCAGAGGTAAACGTTCATCGAGCAATTTACAAGGACACATCTGCTCTTGCTATTTTACATGGGCATTCAAAGTATGCGGTGGTGATGTCAATGCTTTGCAAGCCCGGCGAGCAGATGCTGATTGTGCCTGAAGATTCGGAAAGCATTTATTTTCTGCATGAAATACCCGTGGTGACTGGTGGTATCGGTTCGGAAGAACTGGCGAGAAATGCCGCCCGCGCGCTTCGCGACCATAAGGGGATTGTCGTTCAGGGTCACGGCACTTTTGCTCGTGGGGCAACGGTAGACGAAGCCTTTGTTATTCTCAGCTCGATTGAACACGCATGTATGGTTAAGTATTTGTGCGATATGGCAAGGAATAAATGATGGAGCAAAAACCATAATATTTTATAACTTTGCTTTCGTATCTTTTACGTATAACTGAGATAAAAACAATGACGGGGACAGAAAAAAGCATAGGGGAGATAAACAAGAGAATTGAGGACGGCAGTGTTCGTGTAGTGACAGCAGATAGAATGAGCGAGATAGTGAGCGAATTGGGTACAGAAGAAGCGGCGAAGGAAGTAGATGTCGTAACCACGGGGACTTTTGGTCCTATGTGTTCCTCAGGGGTATTTATCAACTTTGGGCATGCAGAGCCACCGATAAAAATGCAGCGAGTGTGGCTTAACGATGTAGAAGCACATACAGGAATTGCCGCGGTAGATGCTTATTTAGGAGCAGCGCAATTATCCGAGGATAAAAGAATGGAATATGGTGGAGGATACGTAATAGAAGATTTAGTGGCTGGTAAGCCAATAGAGGTGAAGGCTCTCGGTTATGGCACGGATTGCTATCCCCGTAAAGAACTAGAAACAACAATTACGCTTGAAGACCTGAATCAGGCGGTGATGTTAAATCCGAGGAATTCAGCTCAGAGGCATGAAGTTGCGACAAACTCCACAGACAAAACTCTGTACACATATATGGGCACGCTGCTTCCCAGTTATCGAAATGCGAATTATTGTGGTGCTGGCGCACTCTCTCCCCTTTTTAACGACCCCGACTTCGAGACTATAGGGGTGGGAACAAGGATTTTCCTTTGCGGTGCAAGTGGATATGTAGCAGGAGCCGGTACGCAACATAGCCCTGTTAACAACTTTGGAACATTAATGGTTGCAGGAAACGTGAAAGAGATGAACGTGGAATTTCTCAAAGGTGCCTCCTTCTACGGGTATGGTGTTACTCTGTATGTGGGTATTGGAATACCGATACCGGTACTGAATGAAAGAATAGCGAAGAAAACAGGAATAAATGATGCGGATATTGTAACAGAAGTGCTTGATTATGGTGTTAGTAGGCGAGAAAGGCCTGTATTGAGGAAAGTTACATACGAGGAGTTAAAATCGGGACTCATAGAGATAGAAGGTAAGGAAGTGCCAGCTTCTCCTCTTTCCAGCTTTTTTATGGCGAAGAAAGTGGCTGAGGAGTTGAAGAGTGAAATAGAGGTAGGGAAGTTTTTATTATCATTGCCCGTAGAGCGATTGCCAACAGATACCGTGTGCAAGCCGATGAAACAGACGAAGGAGCTGCCACTGGTGAAGGACGTGATGATACGCGAAGTGAAGACGATAAGTGAAAGGGCAAGTATAGCAGATGCGGCGAAATTGATTATGGAAGCACAGTTCACACATGTTCCTGTTATATCAAAAGAGAGCAAACTTGTGGGGATAGTAACAGCCTGGGATATATCAACGGCAGTGGCGAAGCGACACGAGGGATTGGCGGAAATAATGACAAGGGCGGTGATAACCGCGGATTCGGAGGAGCCTCTGGAGCTGGTGATAAGAAAGTTGGAGAGATATAACATCTCCGCGTTACCAGTGATAGACGGGGATAGAAGAGTTATCGGGATGGTAACGAGCGATGAGATAAGCAAATTGGTAGGGAAGAGGAAAAGATGGCAGTGGAAACTAAGGATTTAAATGCCATGCGAGAAAGTATCATTTGCCAAGGAGGCGATAGAATAGAAAAAAATAAGGAGAAGAAAAGATGGCTCAAACCGTAATAAGAACACAGCCGATTAATCTTACAGGTTTGTGGAGAGATGGAAATTTTAAAGAAGAAAGGGATTTCGCTTACAGTGGAGGATTTTCTGAAGGAGAGGGAGCGTTGAAGAATGAAGTACATTGACTCTTCTGTCTTTATTGACATGGTAAAGAAGAGAGGAGTCTAAATATATAGTTAACTGAAATGTACCGAAATGTTTATCTTTATGCTTTATGATACTATC
>JAGXOR010000019.1 GCA_023659785.1 Methanomicrobia archaeon LH_S13 | reverse complement strand
CTAATACTATCAAATAATAGAAAAATGGACAAAAAGTTCATATTTTGTCATCATACGTGGGAAATAAAAACGTCCCCTTCCTGAGACTTTATAGACATAAAGAAGCTTTTGCATTCGATTTTGTAATGGACTTTTTAAGTTGGTTTGAAGCAGATTCCGATGGTTACGTGTTTGACCCTTTCTCAGGATTGGGAACAACGCTGTACACATGATTTCCCCCACGCTATATCCGCAGAATTGTTGCCATCAACGTGGGTACCTGTTTGGTCATGTCCTAAAGAGTCTTGAATAATGGTATCATTTCCCGTCCAATTCTCAGACACTACGGGGACCATTATAAAAATCCCCTATCCCCGCAGCAGTGCTTTTCAAAACCATATACGCCAGTTCCTGATTGGGAAACGGCCCCAACCCACAGTCCGGCCCCACATACCTTATCCTATCGTCAAAAATAGAATACGCTTTCTCCAGCCGCTTCTTTACTTTCTCCGGACTGTTATACTCATTAACTACGGTCTCCAAAACGCCACTATCCTTAAATGCATTTGTATGGTGTATTTCATCGTATTCCGCAGCCATGCTGAGGATGTCAGTTCGTGCAACGCCAACGCGGAGGAACTTATCGTGTTCTTCGAGCTGTTTCTTGTCTATCAGCGATAAAAGAGAAGGATTAGCTGCGGATTCCAGTCCTATCACATTTATCCCTTCCGTCTGGCACACCGTCTCGTAAAGGATAGGAGAATGAAGGTGTATTTGCGTATCCACGCCCTTCCGGAACGCATATTCAGAAGCGAATTCAAGTGCTGTAATTATCCCTTCCTCTTCTATTCGTGGGTCTAACCCTATGCTTGGCTCGTCTATCGAGACGCATTTCACTTCGCAATTTCGGTTTCCCTTCGCTTCTTCTATCGTATGCTTCACGAACCTACCTACGGATTTAGCAAGGTTTGACAACATGTCAATATACACAGGAGTCGAAAATTGGCTATAATATAATTCTATTGGACCGGTAACGCACATCCGAACCTTAAGTTTTTCTCCTCTCTTCTCCCCGTACTCCCTCGCCAGTTCCTCTATCGCGTCCATCTCGACCATATTCGCCTCTTCTTCTCGTATAAGCAGTGGCGCTTCTGTTCTCTCATCGTCCATTATTGGCTCGATAAACTGGGAAATCATATTTTGAAATTGAGGATAGTTGGGGACTCCAACGCCGGCGTTTAGTTTCTGCCACCCCGCGTCTTTTATTATTCCGTACAGCTTATCCTTGTAAGAAGTGGGTTCGGGTTCAACGTGGATTTTAGCAAAAGCTTCTTTTATCCATTCTTTTGCTGTTCCTTCTGGTAGGGGGTAACTCCCCACATCGTCAAATAATGCTCTTTTCATCTAACTTTCCTTTTTATTTGATTTATCTTGTTGTTCTTTTTTTCTCTTCAATTTTAGCTTAAGTTTGTAGTAGCTTAGTGGATGAGAAACCTTCTCACAAATCTCATCTTTTCCAACACAGTTCCCATAGGTGTGCATTGTCGCACAGGACGGAGAGGTATATCGAACACTCCCTTTATCTCCTGCAATATGCCCCACCTGATACCTCGTTTGCTCTTCGTCAAAATCGGGCGAGTTCTTGTAAATCTCTATTATCTCGTCTTCAGTTAAACCTACGTTCAACAAGAAAGCAGTAACCGCAAATCTTGCGCTGTGTGGAACATTTACGCCTTCTTTTAAGTTGCTCAGAATGTAAGATATGCAAGGAGGAAAACAACTTGGGTCTTTCACGAGGAACTCTGAACCTGACTCAAAGCCAAAACTAGCGTCACTGAACTTTTTTCGCTTTTCCTCCAATTCCTTCTTTATATCCCCTACATATCCCTTTATTGCCCCGCATATATCGGATGGAACGTCCAGTGGCAAGTCTTTCTTTATCCTCTCATACATTGCCTCTTGAATGATTCGTAAAAATTCATGCCTTCTGAGTTTTACCATTCCCTTCTCCAACCCGCGGTTCACCAGTTTCCACCTTTTATCTCGAAGATTAGCTGTGAATCTCAGGTAATCAAAGAAAGGCATCTGAACCTGTTCTCGTTCCGCAGGTAATCGAAAGAAATCTACTCGTATGCCAAACTCTTCGGACATATCGTTAATAATATCGGTATCCGAGCCGGTGGAACCAGTGCTGGAATCCTCCAATAGCTTTTCGTATGCCGATTTAGCTTCCGAAAGCGCATATCTACGGACAAGATACTTATCACCAATGCACGACACGAGAATACGAGCAAAAGGATAAGATAATAATTCCGTCTCCACCTGAGCTTTGCTTAATATAACAGGCTTTTTGACTTTACCATCCCTTATCGCTTCCAATATTCTACCCTTGCCTCTCAGCCTTGCACGCTCCAAAACGGCAGAGCTTATTAAATTCTCTAATGTGACCCCTGACTCCTCTACATATTCCGACGCTACGGACAGAAAAGGATAAAAGCATGTATGTGTAGGTATAGGTATAGATTCAGCATGCCAGTCCATTATAATATCTACCATAATATCTACCTAAATTTCAGAATATAAAATAAAAAATAATCATCAGTTTTTAAATTAATTTCGTCTCATGGAAGAGATACTGAAGCGATTTTCACGCAGGGAGATGGATATAGAAGAGGCATGCGGGGAACTGAAGTTAGAAAGCATAAGAAAAGTAAAGGATTTTGCGAGAATAGACATAAACAGGTCCCATAGAAGTGGCATACCTGAGATAATCTTTGCAGAGGGAAAAAGCAGTGCTGAAGTGGCTGATATAGCGATGGCACTTGCAACCGCTAAGGATTTTGCATTGATAAGTAGGGCAAGAGAAAAAGAGGCAGTGGAGATTAAAAAGCGCGTAGGAGAAAATAACGAATTTGAAATTGCTCGTAACAAGATTGCGAAAACAATATTAGTAAAGAAAAAGGGATATGAATTTGAAAAGAGAGGTAAAATAGGGCTAATCGCGGCCGGAACTGCCGATAGACCTGTTGCCGATGAAGCGAGAGTTGTTGCTGAGGTCTGCGGTTGTGAAGTAATAAAAGCGTATGATGTGGGTATTGCAGGCATACACCGGCTGGTAGAACCCCTTGAGGAAATTGTAAATGCCCGCGTAGCGGCGATAATCGTAGTTGCAGGTATGGAGGGAGCATTGCCCTCCGTAGTAGCAAGTTTGGTGGAGATTCCGGTGATAGGAGTTCCCGCTTCCGTGGGATATGGGCTTGGAGGGAAAGGAGTAGCGGCGCTTCTTTCTATGCTCCAGAGCTGCTCGCCAGGATTAGCAGTGGTAAATATAGACAACGGCGTTGGAGCTGCGACTTTCGCTGCCAAATGCGTGCGCGGAAAACCTAAAAAATAAACCAAATGAAACCAGACGAGCTATCCAGGCTGATAAACTTCTGCAAGACCATACAAAAAGAGGGGACCGACCCTTTTGACCTGGACGTCAAAAAGTTCCTGGAAACGCTGAAACAGTATCTTAAAAAGTGGAAGCACTTAGATGACCTGCTTTTAGACGCAGAGGTGCTCTCCGAGCTAACAAAGATAATCAAATTGCAGGGTAAATGGATACGCGACCGCTCCTCCTCATTCTATATAGACCCTGTGTTAATGGAGCTAAAACTAAAAATGCTGGAGCCAGTTCAGTTAGCAAACGCGTTATTTAAATCATGGCATCCTATCATATCAATGGATAGACTCACGCCAAGGAGATTGAAGGAGGGACTGGATTACTGGAACGCACTATTACCCTTCAGTGAGAGAAAGGAAGAATTTCCGGTTGCGTCAACTCTTGAAATCACGTTGAGCATCGAGGATTTGATTGATTTGAACGTCTTATCCGAGACTGAATTCGAGGATTCGATAAAAATAATTTCAAAAGACCTCGAGGAACGTGGCAGAATCGAATATCGAGATTTTATTTATGAAGATGACTTTGAAAGCAGTATTAAAAAGGCTTATCTGACGAGTTACCTGGTAAGCGAAGGAAAAGCGGAACTCGATATAAATCCCTTAGAAGAAGAAATTTTTATTTCCCCGTGCTATATCAAAACAAAAGCAAACACTGGCGAGGTGAGGTCTGTTCCAATTTCGTTAAGCTATGAGGATTGGATGAGATGGAAGAGGAAACAGAAACAGAAGAGGAATTACGGACAAGAGCAGAGAGGAAGGTGAAAAAAGCCGCCCAGTTGTTATTCTTCCGGAGGCATAGAAACCCGGGGGTCAAAGGCTGGGAGCTTAAAAAGGCGTTAGGAGACAATTATATGGATGTAATCGCGGTTTTAAATTCCGCTCTTCATAGATTTGGAATGGAAGTAAAGAGGATAAGCAAAGAAGGAGAAGGGGAAGGGGAAGTAGAGAAAAGCGAAGGAAAAGAAAAAACGGAGCGTGACAGATTTATAATCGTGCTTAAAAACCACCTAATTGAAAAGGCTTCTGGTGCACGAATAGATGATGTCGCAATGCTATCTGCTACTTTGGCTTATATCATTTCAAAGCAAGGTAAAGTCCCGCGTAAGACGATAGAAGATTTTTTAGCCGATAAATTCTCTAAACATAGAATTTACTCCGCTCTGGACAGGTATATCAGGCAAGGGTATTTGGGTGAAGATGATAAAGTATTGTATATTGGATGGAGGACACGAGCGGAAGTGGATAGGAAATCGCTGTTGGATTTGATTTTGTCCGCGTAAAATCGAATTGGTCATCTCATCTCCCTTATAACCTTCGGGATATTTTCCATCACATCCGTAGCAAGCAATCCATATCCTTTCTCTTTAAATGCGATCTCCCCCGCAGCGCCGTTTACGAACGCAGCAGCAGTTGCCACTTTGAATGGGTCATTGGCGATTGCAAAGAAAGCACCAGTTACACCCGCAAGCACATCTCCAGTGCCGCCAACTGTCATCCCTGCATTCCCTGCTCTATTTATCTTCACACGAACACCGTCTGATATAATATCGGTGGAACCCTTCATCAAAGTAACAATTTTATTTGCCGACGAAAATTCCCTCACAAAATTCATCCTTTCTTCCATCATATCATTCGGCGGCACTTTTACGCTTCCCTCTATTTCCATCTTTGCTAATTCTCCCGCGTGAGGTGTTACGATAATGCTCTTATCTTCTACTTTCGCGGGCAAATGTAATCCATATAAGCCATCCGCATCTACCACCACGCGCTTGTTCGCTTCATCTTCAATTATCGCCCTCTTTGCACTTTTCGTCTCTTTCGCTACCCCTAATCCCATGCCTATCACCACTACATCATGCTTTCTTATCAAATTTGATACCACTGGCACGTCCTTCTCTACCAATGTCTCAGAAGAAAGAGGTTGAACAATCAAATTGGATGATAGGGATGAGATAATAGAAGAAACGCTTTTAGGTGCCGCTATTGTCACCCAGTCCGCACCAGCGCGTAGAGCCGCAAGAGCAGCTAAAGCCGGCGCACCAAAAAAAGGACCGCCACCAACTATTAACACTCTGCCGTTATCACCTTTATGGCTGCTTGCTTTTCTCTTCACTACCATTCTTACATCCCCTGGACCTGCTAATTTCTCCAGTCCTTCGGGAATGCCAATATTCGCAACCACCAATTCACCAACATAGTCCTCAGCATCTCTTTTAAGTAAGCCTTCTTTGGCTTTATGAAATGTAACCGTAAGATTTGCCCTAACTGCTTTCTCCGCTTCACCTGTATCGGGGTCCAACCCGGAAGGGATATCTAATGCAACGATGAATGCACTTGAGTTTGCTTTTGCCTGGTTTATTATATCTATTGCAGTTGCCTCTGGCTCGCGTATTCTACCTCTTACACCCGTGCCGAAAATCGCATCCACTATCACATCCGAACTGTCTAGGAGCGTTTTTCTTGCTTTTAGTGCAGAAGAATCGGTTATTTCTTTGATTTCATACCCGCCTGCTTTTAAAATTTGATAGTTTCTTCTTGCCTCTTCTGTCCTCAAACCTTTTGCACTGCCTATTAAAACTATTTTCGTGTCAATTTTTTCCTTTTTCAAATGCCTCGCAGCCACGAAAGCATCGCCGCCGTTATTTCCTTTCCCTGCCATTATCGTGACTTCACCACGCGCGAACCTCTTTTTCACCTCCTTCGCGAGGTTAGCACCTGCATTTTCCATCAGTTGTAAAGAAGAAAGCCCAAAGAATCTGCAATTCTCATCTGTGGCAGCTATCTCCTCTGACGTCATATAATCCCTTACAGGGCTTGCTGGGTCGTGGGACGGAACCCCGCGTTCTTCATCAGTCTTCATTTTAGTCACAAATATTCCACTTCACCACTCAAATATATCTTTGCAGACGCCTTACGGGCTGCCCAGCACTGAAAATTTATCGCTACGGGCAAACTTGTTATGTGCGTATCCGCTGTTTCTATATGCACATCAAGCGCAGTTGTTTTTCCTCCTAAACCCATAGGACCTATCCCCGTGTTGTTCACCGCTTCCAGTAGTTCCTCTTCAATTCTCGATATCCGCGCATCTTTGTGCCTCACGCCTACCAGTCGAAGCAACGCCGCTTTTGCAAGACTCATCGCCATATCCGCAGAGCCACCTATACCCACACCAATGATTGTGGGCGGGCAAGGTTTCCCGGCAGCACGGAGCACCGCATCGAGGACAAAATTATTTATCTCTTTCACTGCTTCCTTCTCCGGCTTAGGAGATAACATGGTAAACGCACTTACGTTCTCCGAACCACCACCTTTTGGAAATGCGAGTATCTCAAGTCCATTGATATCCGCGATTTTATAATTTATATACGGCATTCTATCACCTATGTTCGCTTCTTTCCCCGCTCCGCCCTCTCTTGTTATCGCGTTCACCACGTTTGGGCGCAAAGGGATTGTTTTCGTTGCTTTTTTCACTCCTTCTCTTATGCCACTCTCAATCACGTGAGGGTTTGCGTTGCCACTTCCGAGCGTCACATAAAAAAGAGGAATGCCCGTATCCTGACATAAAGGTCTTTGCATCTCATCTGCGAGCTTAACATTCTCAAGCATCGCCTTCAACTGTACCTTTGCTATTTCACTCGTTTCGCACTCGTATGCGCGAACCAGCACATCTTTCACATCGCTCGGAAGTGTTGCCTCTGCCCTTCTCAAAATGTTTACCGTTACATCCTTAATTAATTCTTTCGTGACCATTTAGTGAATTGCTTTTACTTTTAGCAGCCCACTTCACCTTTCTTCTTTTTCTCCCCAGCTTTATCATCGCGTGTTCACATTTAGAACTGCAGAAATAAAAAACCGTCCCATCGCGCTTTACATACATCTTCCCTCGACCTGGCTCTATTGGCGAATCACAAAAAGAGCATTTCTTTCCCATTTCCTTCTCTTCTCCGCTTTCCTACCTTCTCAGTAATTTCCTCACTTCTCTATCTGTCTCCAGCAGCACAATAACATCGCCTGTTCTTATAGGCCCTCTACAATTCCTCGTTATTATTCTTCCTTTATTCCGCCCTTCCATTACTTTACACTTTATCTGCGTAGATTCGCCATGCATTCCCGTCCTACCTACTATTTCTATCACCGCAGCAGGTGTTCCTCTCTCTTCGCTCATTACACCTTCCTACTTACATTACCCTTTTATTTCCTCCAATTCCGCTATAATTCCCCCAATCACTTCTTCTGCTTTTCCCGGGTCAACGATGGCAGCAGAGGCACAACCTTTGTTTATACCACAAGCAGCCCCTAAATCACGCTGGCTTTTTACATAGATATATGAAACATCTTTCTCCTCGCATAACGGTGGAAGATGCATTAATATCTCCTCTGGAGTAACATCCTCACCAATCAGCACTAACTTTGCCATTCCCATTTCTATGATTTTTGTGGTTTCATTTGTCCCCTTCTTTACGCTACCCGTAGTCCTTGCCAAATCTAAAGCCTCTAACGACTTATTTTGCAAATCCTCCCGCACCTCAAACTTAACGTACGCTGGCATATTTGCCTTTTCTTTTTCTTCCTCGCTCATCTTTCATTTCCCCCTACAATGTTATCTGCGCTTGTGCTTTTACTCTGATATTAGATATTGCTTTAAGCTTATAGTCTTCAAACAGGACAGGCTGCACACTCTGGGCTGGCACACTTAGCGATATCTCCTTTGTACGGCCGTATCGGCCTTTGCTTACTACCACTGCATTTATCAACCCCAAAATGTCCAGTTCCGAGACAAAATCGGTAACACGCCGCTGCGTTAGCGCCTCCGTGCCCAGATGGTTACATAATTTCCGGTACATATTATAGACTTCGCCGCTGGAGAAGCGGCTTTTGTTTCTTTCTCTGTGTAGCAGGAGCACACCGCTTAACACAACTTTTGACTGTAGCGGCAGTGTTTTTACCACCTCAACTATTCTATTCGCTTCTATCTTTTTACCTGCGAGCCGCACATGCCCCTCAGTTACCATCTCGGATCCCGTGCGTTCTGCAATTTCCCCTGATGCACGTAGCAGGTCAAGAGCACGCCTTGCGTCTCCATGCTCCTGGGCGGCGAAAGCAGCGCATAGCGGTATCACTGCATCGTCCACCGCCGATACATTGAACGCTATTTCCGCCCTATCACCCAGAATATCCTGCAACTGGTTGGCATTGTAAGGCGGGAATATTATTTCTTCCTCGCCTAACGAAGATCTCACCCTTTGATCCAATAGCTCCGTAAATGTAAGGTCATTTGAAATGCCTATCATGCTTACTTTTGCGTGATTTAGTTCACTGTTTATCCTTGAGAGATTATATAAAGCACCGTCACCTTTGCTCGCTAGCTTGTCCACCTCATCCAATATCACGATTACGCATCTATCTTCTGCATCTACCCCTGTCTTGAACTCTGAATATACCATGTCTGTCGGCCATCCGATCATCGGAACTTGCTTATTGAATACCCTTGCGAGATAAGCAAAAACACGATACTGCGTGTCAAATACCTCGCTGTTGATATATAGCGTAGTGCATTTACTGCCTCTCTTCTCTCCCATCTCTTCTAATTCCTTACTCACGTATTTCACCGTAGCTGTCTTACCTGTCCCGGTCTTACCATAAGTCACTATGTTGGAAGGTGTCTCTCCTTTTAACGCTGGCGATAACGTATCAGCTAAACCTTTTATCTGCTTCTTCCGATGTGGCAGATTTTCGGGGATAAAAGTAGAGCGAAGTACCTCTCTATTTGCAAATATCTTACCTTCATCTATCAGGTCCTCAAACAAATTTTCCATTTTATTATCCCCCTTTATCTTTTTTTAAAAAAAACCGATGTAAGAAAACAATATACCCCACATATAATAATAGTATCATCAGGAAATATGAAAGAGAAGATAAAAGAATATTTGGAGAGCAAATTCGGAACTTCTTTGCGAATACTAAGCGTAAAGGAGTTGGGATTGGAGGCGAAGCAAAAGCAGGAAGAAGAGATAAAAGGGTTTGGGTATGGCAAACCTTACTTCGTGAAGTTTGAGACAGCCAAAGGAGAAAAAAAAGAAGTAGTAGTCTCCTCGATGAAGGGGGATGGGTTTGGGCATGACCATCTATCTGACCGGGCGCAAATACTGATATGGCAGCACCACGCGTTCAATACGCTGCCGAAACACGTGAAATCCCTTGACGTCGGTTACTTTACGCGGGACGGAAGGATGAAATCGGCGAGCGATGCCGAAGAATATTTCATTGTATGCGAAAAAGTGGAAGGTGAAGAATACGTTGATGACCTAAATAGGTTAAGAGAAGGAGGGGATTTAAGAGAAGAAGATGAGGAAAGGGCATCCGCTCTGGCCTCCTATTTAGCCGATATACATGCCCGCAGGAATGACAATGCGCAACTTTATGTGCGAAGGATAAGGGAATTGATAGGGCATA
Source organism: Methanomicrobia archaeon LH_S13 (assembly GCA_023659785.1). Lineage (GTDB taxonomy): Archaea > Halobacteriota > Syntropharchaeia > Alkanophagales > Methanospirareceae > JAGXOR01. The sequence goes on along the minus strand of JAGXOR010000019.1, from coordinate 6,441 downwards.
GCGAATGCATATTTGGGCTTACGGACAGTTATCCACCTCGGAGTGGGTTCATAACGGGCGAAGAACTGAAGGAAATAGAGAAGCTTAGCATAGATTGGAAATGGAAACTGAAGGAGAGAACAAAGAGATTGTGCATGGTTCATGGCGATTTCCATCCCTGGAATGTTATGTTTCACAAAGGTGCAGATTTTACGGTGCTTGACCGCAGCAGGGGAGAATGGGGCGAGGCGGCGGACGATGTCACGGCGATGACGATAAACTATTTATTCTTCGGCCTTCTAAAAACCGATGGAAAAGAGTTTGACAAGGACTTCAAGCGGTTGTATGACTTGTTTTTCGATGTGTATCTTGAAAGAACGAGGGATTATGAATTATTAAAGGTGATACAGCCGTTTTATGCGTTTAGAGGGCTCGTGGTTGCTTCTCCTATCTGGTATCCAAATATTTCGGGGGAAATGAGGACAAAATTGTTTAACTTCATAAAGAACGTGCTTGATGCAGAGGAGTTTGACTATAAAAATGCAGATAGGTATTTTGAGTGATGAGCAAGTGCAAGTTTTACGAGGTAAGAAAGAGAGACGGAGCAGCGAGAATAGGGAAATTATCGCTAAGGGGAGGAAATCAATTACAAACACCTCTGATGCTCCGAGTGGAGTCTTTAATTGAAAAAAAGAATGAAGAAGAAACATGGAACGCTCTACGAGGTGCGGTCCTCCTGCCTGAAGTCCATCCTTTATTTACTAAGGTAAAAGAAGCGATTCCTTCGTTAAGGGTTAATTTTTTCGTGCTATCCTTTGCTTGTAGTATGCTCAACAGCCCGAGGGATTTTGTTCGTAGAATAATTGATGCGAGAAATGAGATACCGCCTGATGTAGCCTTGTGGGTCCCCGCGATAGCGACGGTGGAAAATGCCGCACTTCTGTTTTACATGGGCGTGGATGTAATAGACGATACGAATGCAGTGATAAAAGGCTACCAGAGTATTTATCTCCTGGAAGAAGGGGAAGTAAGACTGAGTGAATTGGATGATTTGCCATGCAATTGTAGTGTCTGCTCTTCTTCAAGTATAGATGAGTTAAGGCAGAAGGATAACAAGGAGCGAACTTCATTAATCGCGAAACATAACACGCTGGTGCTGGAGAAGGAGGTGAAGAAGGTAAAAGAGCGCATAAGGATAGGCAATTTGCGCGAATATGTGGAGATGAAAGTGAAAGCCTCAACTTTTTTAACCACGGTGTTAAGAATCCTGGATATCGATGAAGAAGAGTATTTTGAGTACAGAACGCCAGTTGCCCGGAACCAATGTATGAAAGTAAACACAATGGAATCGTTGAAAAGGATAGAAGTGAAGAGGTTTGCGAGGCGTGTTCTGGAAAGGTATGAACCACCAGCAAGGAAAATATTGCTTATATTGCCCTGTTCTGCGAGGAAGCCTTATTCTACTTCGCCTTCTCATGCGAAGTTTATCGAAGCGATTGCGGATTATAGAGGACATATGCATGAGTTAATTTTAACATCACCGCTTGGTGTTGTGCCGCGAGAGCTTGAAGTGATTTATCCTGCGGCGAGCTATGATATTCCCGTAACGGGATACTGGGATGCGGAGGAGCGAGAATGGGTGTCCTCCTGCCTGCGTGCATACATTGAGAGGAATTTGAGAGATTACGAGCTGATAGTTGCGCATCTCAGCGGTGCATATAAAGAGATATGCTCAAGTGTTGCGGAGAAGTTGGGCATAGAGGTCGTGTTCACATGCGAGGATGGCGAAGAAGCGACTTCAAAAGAAGCTTTGGATTCTTTGAAAGAACAAATAGCCGAGGTATGCGGTGAGAGAAAGAGGCTGTCGGGATATGAGATGAAAGCGAGCGTAATAAAAGCAATGGCGGATTATCAGTTTGGTATCGGTGCTGGAAACAGGCTGAGGGGCGAAGAAGAAGGAGAAAGAATAAAAATAACCGGGAAGTTTCCTTCGTATAAACTCAGTTTGGGCGGCGGCGTTCTTGCGAGAATCGTGCCTGCATACGGGCTTTTAGCTCTTACGGTGAAAGGAGCCCTGAGAATCGAGGATTCTATTTCATCATACAAGGTGGAAATAGGTGATTTTGTTCCTAAAGGTTCTATATTGGCGCCTGGCGTTGTAAACGCAGGTGAACAAATAAGGGTGAATGATGAAGTTGTATTCAGCGGCGAGAAGGCGTTTGGCGTGGGTAGAGCAAAGATGAGTGGCTGGGAAATGCTGGAATCGAGGTGGGGAGTTGCTGTGCAGGTGAGGGAAGTAGAAAAAGATGAATCGAAAACTTTTGGTTAATTATCCCTTTTCTATCTTCCAGCATCATTTCATCAGCCAAAAGTTAAATATCACCGTTTCTGGATGCTCATCCTTAACTAAATTCGCTTCGTAATGCATAGTATATGTCACTTTCCGGGAACTCACGCTTGCAAAACTCGTAAAATGGTTTCGCCTTCTTTTCATTCTGGAAGTTTTTACTTTTTTTAGCTTTAACTACCAGCTTATAACTTCTTCTTTCAAATGTCTTTCTTTTAGTTCAAACATTATCATCACAACTCAACCTTAAACAACCGCTCAAAGTTCCGCTCTATTTCCTCTTCTGTTTCTGCGAACTCAATCTTCCTTTGTCTCGCTATCTCTTCATACACCTCTTTTACGTGCTGTGGAACATTCCTTTCTTCATCGGTAGGCGAGAGATAGGGAGCATCCGTCTCTGTGAGTAAAAACGAAATTGGCACTCGCTTTGCCACCTTCTTCATGCTCTTGCTTCTCACTATTGATGCGGGCAGCGATATGTAATATCCTTCTTCACATATCTGCTCCGCAAGTTGCGGCTTTCCCGTGAAACAATGAAAAACCGCTTTTATTATGTCTTCATCCGAAATAATTTTCAAACCTTCTTCTATTGCCTCGCTACCCGTACCACGCAAGTGAAGCACAACCGGCAAATCAAGTTCCTTCGCCAATCCAAGAAAATCCACAAATACTTCCTTTGTTCTCTTTATCTTTAACGGGTCTCTTATCCAATGGTAATCAAGCCCTATCTCCCCAATGCCCACGATTCTTCGCTTGTTCTCGCTTATAAACTCCTCATACTCCTCTATCTCCTGACCTGTTTTTCCCGCTACATGTATTGGATGGAGCCCGAGCATAGCGAATACGAAGCCTTTATGCATCTCCGCAAGCTCTAACGCATGCTTCGCATCTTCAGGCTCTACTCCACTTGTCACCACACCCTTTAATACCTTCTTCGCTTCCTCTATCACCTGCTCCCGATCTTCATCATATTGCTCAAACGTCAGATGGCAGTGTAGATCTATAATTTCAATCACTCCAACAAACTTTCTTTCTAATTGCTTCGCAAAAAAGTTTTATTTTAACTTCATCTCTGATTTTTGAAGCCGTAATAAATCCTCTGTACTCAGCTTTTCTCCCTCTCTGAACCTTTCATAAATGCCCTTAGCCTTCTTTCTCGCTTCCACGCGCTCCCTGAATCCAAAATCTTCCCTTATTTTCCTCCTCAGCCCATTTATTACACGATTAAAATCTTTTATGTCTCGAAGGTGCTGGATGAAAAGCCTGTGTGCATCATCAGCTTCTTCATGCACCTCTAAAAAAAGCCTGTGTGCATCATCAGCCTTCTCTCTTACCCTATCTGCTTCTTTAAACCACTCCACCATCTTATCGTGACATTCATGAGAAAGCTTTACGTATTTTATCACCTCTTCGTGGTTTTTATCCGCTTCTCTCCTGTATCCCTGCGCCTTTCTCAACAATTCTTTCAACTTTTTGTCCTTCTCCCATTCCTTCTGCATTTTCTCGAATTCCTTCCTCAGCTCCTTTATCTTCGCCACTAATTTCCTCTCTTTATCCTTGCTGAGCACTTCTACCTGCTGTTTTAACTCTAACTCGTCTATCCTTCTCCTGAGCCCTTCAAAAACCTGTATGCTCTTCAAATCATTTTTCTTCCGCAACTTCTCCACCGTCGAATAATGCGTAGATGCTTTTCTATTCAATTCACCACGCTTTGCCTTCTTCTCTTCTATCAGCCTCTCGTACTCCTCTCTTTGCTTCTTAAAACCCTTCGCACGCTCTACCACCTCTTTTATTCGTCCATTCAATTCGTCTCTTAACTCAGACCACTTACTCGCATCGGAATTTAACTCCGTCCTTCTCCTCTTATACTCCTCCGCTCTCTTTATTACTTCCGCTCTCCGCTCCACTAAATCCTCAAGCATTCTTCTCTATATTACTTACCCTATGGTTATAAATATAAATACTTTTTTTTTTTCTTCAAAAAGAAAGATTTTCTGGAAATTTATACGCATCCTTCCCATCAAAGCAATACTGGGCGTGCTGAAAACCCTTCCTTAACTCTATGAGATCTTCCTTTATCTTATCTTCATCTTCTTCCTCTATCACCACTCTTCTTATAAAAGATGCTATTTCTCTCATCTCCGATTCCTTCATCCCTATTCGAGTGAGTTCCTGCACGCCCAGCCGGATCCCCGATGGCTCTTTAGGAGTTTTATCGAAAGACAGCATGTTCTTATTTGTTATTATATTTGCTTTTTCCAATTTCTTTGCAACCGCATCTCCACCTCCATAGCCACGAACGTCAACCGCGATTTGATGTGATTCGGTAAAACCTTTATGCTCACACAGAACATCGAAACCATCCTCGTATAAACTCTGCGCTAACGCTTTTGCATTTGATAGTATCTGCGATGCATACTCCGCACCAAAATGCTTCATCTCCATTAATGTAACTGCCAACCCGGCAACGTGATGCAGATGATGGTTGCTAACCGTTCCCGGGAACACCGCTTTATCTATTCCTTCGCTTAGGCTATTACCACACAGTATTATCGCTCCTTGAGGACCGGGAAAGGTTTTATGCGTGCTGCTCGTGACAACATCAGCTCCTTCCCTCAGCGGGTCTTGAAATTTCTTACCGGCAATGAGACCCAGTACATGGGAGGCATCGTACACTATCCGCGCACCTACTTCATCCGCCGCATCCTTCGCCTCCTGAAGAGGAAGAGGAAAAAGAAACAGACTGCTGCCGAGCAATATTAGCTTTGGCTTCTTTTCTTTTATCTCCTTCATCATCTTATCCACGTCTATATTCATCTCTTTTGGATCAAATGGGAGTTTTTCCAATCTTAAATCCCGTATCGCCGGCACGGAATACCTCGAATAGCTTATATGGCCTCCTTCAGGCACAGACAGCGCCATCATTTTATCTCTTGGCGAAGTAAGCGCAAAAAGAGCAGCGATATTCGCATTTACACCTGAAGTCGGCTTTACGTTCACATGCTCCGCTTCAAAAAGCTCTTTTGCATACCTTATTGTGCGCTCCTCGATATCATCTATGTATTTGCACCCCTGGTAAAACCTGTTTCCAACATCGCCTTCTGCGTACCTGTGCGACAGGTCCGAAGCGAGGAGTATCCTTACCGTATTGCTCGTGATGTTCTCGCTCGCTATGAGCGGCAGTGCATTTTCATATAGTTTGTGATGCTTCCTCACCACATCCATAACTCTTTCTATCTCCTCTTGCATATTTATTTTCCTAACAGTATAGAAAGGACAGCCATTCTCACGGGAACACCATAGAATGCTTGAAGGAAATACCTCGCATTTTTTGTCCCGTCCACCGCTGCATCTATTTCATCCACTCTCGGGAATGGATGCATAATTATCACATCCTCATTCTCTTTTATGGACTCCGTGGTTATGCGATAAGTTCCAGCGACTTTGCTATATTCAGCAGGGTCTGGAAACCTTTCCTTTTGTATTCTCGTTACATATAAAACGTTCACTTCCTTTATAACTTCCTTTATATTCGCGGCTTCAAAAACCTCCGTTCCTGCTTCCTTCAGGTCCAACTTTATCTCATCAGGCATCCTTGATGCTTCCGGCGATACAAAAAATAGCGTTGCACCGTATAAAGACAACGCATAAGTCAGGGAATGCACTGCCCTTCCATATTTCAGGTCCCCTATCAGCGCAATCCTGAGCCCGTTTAGCAATCCTTCCCTTTTTATCGTGTACAAATCGAGCAGGGTCTGCGTGGGATGCTGCCCTGCGCCATTGCCCGCGTTTATTATCGGCACGGAGGAGAAAGAAGCAGCCATTCTCGATGCTCCTTCATGTGGATGTCTGAGCGCTATTACGTCACAATACCCTGATACCGTCCTTATGGTATCAGCTAAATTTTCACCTTTAGCCACCGAACTTGCTTCTGTTGAAGACAAATTTATTACGTCGCCGCCTAATCTCTTCATCGCCGTTTCAAAGGAAAACCTTGTCCGGGTACTTGGTTCATAGAATAGATTGGCAAGTATTTTCCCCGCCAATAAATCGCTTTTCTTTCCCTTTGCATATATCTCCAACTCCTCTGTTCTGCTTAATATATAGTCTATCTC
>JAGXOR010000199.1 GCA_023659785.1 Methanomicrobia archaeon LH_S13 | reverse complement strand
GGCAATGAACATAAAAAGCAAATCTACTCGTAATAACGTTCAAAGTTCTTTAGATTCCATTTTATCCAAGTTGAAGTATGTGGATGTAGGAGAAAATGGCGTGGTTATATTCTGTGGTGCGGTGGAGAAGGGAGGAGACAAGACAGATATAGAAACTTTCATCGTGGAGCCACCAGAAAAAATACTTTCATATATCTACCATTGCGATTCGAGCTTCTTCCTCGAGCCGCTGGAAGAGATGGTAGAAGAGAAGGGAAAATACGGCTTGCTTGTACTTGACAAAAGAGAAGCAACGATCGGCATCTTAGCGGGAAAGGTAGTAGAGACAATGAAGCACCTGACTTCTGCGGTTCCGGGAAAGATAAGAAAAGGAGGGCAGTCGGCACTGCGATTCCAGAGGCTGCGAGAGATTGCGACAGAAGATTTTTATAAAAGAATAGGTGAGCATACGACACGAATTTTACTTCAAATGGACATACGAGGCATCTTGATAGGTGGACCAAGTCTAACAAAGGACGAATTCATAAAAGGGTCATATTTGCATTACGAGCTGCAGAATAAAATTTTTGGTGCGTTTGACGTAGCCTATACGGATGAATTCGGTCTTTTTGAACTCGTTGACAAGGCGGAGGATGTTCTGGAAGGACTGGATTTGATAACTGAGAAGAAGCTCATGAAGAGGTTCATGAAGCTATTGGCAACTGATGAGGGTATGGTTACGTATGGAGAGGAGGAAGTGAGAAGGAAATTGGAAATTGGTGCCGTTGGCACGCTTTTGTTTTCCGAAGAGCTTGATGCTGAGTTCATACACGATTTAGTGGAGAAGGCGGAGGGGATAGGCGCAGATGTAGAAGTCATATCAACGGAATTTGAGGAAGGAGCGCAGCTGATGCGTGCGTTCGGTGGCGTTGCCGCTTTATTGCGGTACAGGTCGGTGCAAGAAAATAAAATATTGACAGAGATTAACGTAGATTAACACAGATAAGATGAAAAGAGCGATACCGTTAAAAATAGCACACCGCGCCAGCCCAACAAAAAAAGAAAAAAACCGTGTCTCAAATGGAAGAAAGTTATACATTATGAATATACAATAAAAAGGAAAGATGAAGGCAAGAAACGAGAGGAGGCTTTCTGAGAGGATAAAACCGGGAATTCTCGATTGGTGGGATGCAGCCTGGTTCCTTCACGTTGAGGGATTCTATGAAGCGAGATTGGAAATAGAAGAGGTAATAATAAGGGTTAACCACGTAAGGGAGCTTGTAAGCGTTGTTGAGAAGTGATGCAAAATAATATCATCTTGGTGAGGACGGGGCATATATTAGAAAAGAGCGTGAAAGAGGTGGAAGAAGTGATAGACAGAGAAGAACCGGATGTGGTTGCTGTTGAGTTATGCGAAGGTAGATACAAGGCATTAAAAGGAGATGTGGGTGATTTTTCGATAAAAGAAGTGATGAGCAGTGGCAGTCCATTTTTAATACTCACACATTGGCTGCTTGCATACGTGCAGCGTAAAATGGGAGCGGAGTTGGGTGGATGCATATATCACGCTTTATCAATTCTTAAGTATCATTCGCCAGCCCGATGGAACACCACTGAGAGATTCCTCAGGTAGAACAACTTCTCATCTCTCTGGGCTGATATATCGCATGACTAAGCTGATGGAAAAGAGAATAAAGCCAATATTCGTTTTTGATGGCAAGCCACCCGAGCTAAAAGCAAAGATTCTCAAAGTCAGGTCAGAGGGGAGAAAGGAGGCGAGAAGGAAATGGGAAGAAGCGAAGGTTTTGTTTCCGGAAGAAGCTTTTAAGTATGCTCAGGCATCGTCAAGAATAGACGAAACGATAGTAGAAGATGCAAAGACACTCTTAACCTATTTGGGTATTCCTTGCGTGGAGGCACCATCAGAAGGAGAAGCTCAAGCTGCTTATATGGCTCGGAGAGGCGATGCCGAACTCGTTTCCTCTCAAGA
>JAGXOR010000198.1 GCA_023659785.1 Methanomicrobia archaeon LH_S13 | reverse complement strand
AGCCGGGTAATGATCACTTAGGTGGACTTAAGACCGCTTATTTGTGAACCCTAAAGTTATGTTGTGCTCAGTGATATTAGATTGACTTCCATCAGGACTTGTAACATTGAACAGCAATATCTTACTTGCATTTACATCGGTCCCATTCGCAAGCATGAGTTGATAGTAGTTATAACTTTCATTTCTCTCTGCCTGCCATTCTTGGCTTGTGTTCATGTTTAATACGTTTACAATAGGATTATTGCGTTCATCGCCGTTTTCATAAAAAACGTATCCCTGAACCATGAACGGAGTTGGCTGCGCTGCTACCGGCACCATAAGTGTGCATATCGCCATTATGACCAAAACGGTCAATCCTTTTGCTTTCGTTTCCATATTTTTTACCCTCCTTTTATTTTCCTTTTATTCCAATCTAATAGCCGGTATCCAGTCGTTGTATTCCTTTCCGTTGGCATCCACGAACCTGGTGCATGTCATTCTTCCATAGCCATTTCCACAGGTTTGATTATGGATTATCTGCGGATAAGAGCCTGTTTTGATTTCGTAACTGTACTTTTTGCCTTCTCTTAGCTTGACAGGTGGCGAGACTGTTATATTATGGTAGTCACCCTGGTAGCCTTTCCAGCTCACATTTATTTTTGTTTCATCGGTCTTATAGTCATAGAAAATAACTCTCTCACTGTGCCCGCCTGTTCCTACGCATGGATACGTGTATATCTGATGAACGGTAATATTGTATAGGGGCGTGAAGTTGCCCTCATGGACGCCCATGATGCTTGGATAAGTGCCCTGACCGGTGTCAAAGATTATTTGCGCTGATGCGAGCGTGATGTTGAAGTTGAAAATCCCGCCATTGTTTATCTCTGTTTCGTTTACGGTATGATTAAATACCTTTGACTGGCTCCCATCTCTAACGTCGAACTGCAATATTTCGCTTGTATTTACATTGGTGCCATTAGCGAGTATAAATTGGTAGTAGTTAGAACTTACATCCGTCTCTGCAGTAAATACCTTACCGGTAGTCTGATTTGTTATGTTCACAATGGAGCCATTGCACGCACTACCGTTTTCGTAAAAAACGTATCCCTGAATCATGAACGGAGTTGGCGGCGTAAATGCAGACGCTACAAATGCGCACATCGCTACTATCATGGCTAAGATAGCCAATCCTTTCAGTTTCATATTTTTTTTCTATTCACCTCCTAACAAACTTTATTTTATTTTACCCTTCGCCTTCTTCCATCGCTTTGTCCCTCATGGATTCGAGCCACGCAAGGGGTATATTTTCTATTTTCCAGCTTTTTGCTTCCTTTTCCATCGCACATACCTTCGCCTTTATCTTACCTTATGTAAGATACTGAAGATTTTTTATCAATGTTAATAAAAAGTTTTTCTGTTTTTATAGCATAATGTATAAAAATTATTATTATTGATGTGAAGCACATCGAGAAAATAATTGAAGATGCAAGAAGTCTGAGAACAGGGGTCAGAAATCTGTTTTCTATTCTCTGATTTCTGTCTTGTGTCTTTCTCGTGGAATCTCGTGGTTTATATATATTTCTTCATCCTTTTTTTCTCCTCAATATCAAATATGATATCGCAATAAGTGCTATCAGTGCGATTGCATACGCAGCTTCGAATCCCGGTATTCCCTTTCCCTCACCTTTCTTCTCTTCTGATGGTGCCATTGTTGGCGTGGATGTTGGCGTTAGTGTTGTAATTGGTCCCTGTGGCAGTGGTGGCACCAATGTTGGCTCCTCTTCTGCATCGCTAATCTCACCCTTAATTTCGCCTTTCTTTTCACCAAACGTGATATTGAATTGCAGTGCACCCCGATTAAGGTCAGATGCAGATATGTGGTAATCTATATCTCCTGATTCAGTTCCGGCAGAGACTTTGAATTGCAGCACATCGCCCTCATTTATTATTCCCATTTTCTCTTTAACCTTTATATAGTAACAGAAGTATATAAATAAATAATGAGACCGATGAAAATAGAGGTCGATGAACGCAATGCA
>JAGXOR010000197.1 GCA_023659785.1 Methanomicrobia archaeon LH_S13 | reverse complement strand
CTGTGAACATAAAGGGGTGAAGATAAGATGAGACGTGCCTGGATAGGAATAATAGGAATAATCTTGATAGTGGTGATATTAGTAGGTGGAGCAGGGTATTTGCTTTACTCTGGGGGAAAACCAGAAGTACCAGAGGTTAAGAGCATAACCAATAGCTGGGGAGATATAACAACAGAGAGCAGTGAAATAAAGACAGATATACAGGTGGATAACCCCAATGCCTTTCCTATACCCATAAAGGGCATGGAGTATCAAATTTTTATGAATGATGTGAAGATGGGTTCAGGACATAGCATGGGGAAAGCTTCTCTGCCAGCACAGAAAGAGCATACTATAACTATGTCCACTGAGGTAGAGAATGATAAGATACCGGAGTGGTGGGTAACGCATATAAGACAAGGGGAGAGCACAGATATTAAAATAAAAGGTAATATTGCTTTGGATTTGAAAGTTACCAAATATGAATATCCAATAGAGAGAGAAATAAGCAGGGTAAAAACAGACATTCTGGGTGTTAAGAAGAGTTACTCAGTGGATGAAGAGAGCTTGAAGCCACAATTGAGATCAATAGAGAATTCATGGGGTGAAGTTACTGACGATTTTACTGTGATCCTAATGAAGGTGGTGGTATATAATCCTCAACGTGTTCCGATATACATTGAGCAAATAAGATATGAAATGGATATGAACGAAATAAAGATGGGTTTAGGAACATCAGAAGAGAGTATACTACTGAAACCACAAAGCGATACTGAAATTAGATTGGATACAAAACTGGATAATCACAAGCTAGACAATTGGTGGGTTACTCATCTCAAAAATGGAGAAAAAACTGAAGTGAAAATAGAATCTGAACTAGTGTATACAGTTGGGGAAAATGAATTTACCATGGAATTACCAGTACAGGAGAAATCCATAGAGACAGATATACTTGGGAAGTGAGGAGGATAGAGGATAATCCGCCAGTAAAAAAGAGGAGGTTAGGTTAAGGAGAAAAATCTCTTTCTCTCTTATTCCAAATCAAGTTCGTCAAGACTCCTCTGGCCTTTTCCCGTCACCACCCATTTATACGGTTTCGGCCCCTCTCGTTTCACTATTCTTTCCTCCTCCAGCAACCGTAAGTGATGAAAAGAAGAGGGGTAACTCATAGCTGCCGACTCCGATATGGTCTTTATCGTGAACTCATTTTCTTTCTCACGCACTTCCTCACTCTTCCTCGTTGCTGTTTCCATTGTCATCGCCAATACCTCAAGTATCTTTGTCCTCGCCTTTAACCCTTTTACAACGTTTCTTTTTCGCTCTAAATATGCATTCGTATGATATTTAAATAGATATTCATCTTTTCGCTTTTGCATTGCTTATCTTATTATTTCATACATAAAAATCCCTAACATTTCTTCCTTGTCCACGGTAGCACCGCAAGCAAAAATAACATTAGGAACTCTTCCTCCACGTATTTCATAATCCGCTTCTGGTTCAAGAATAGGCTCTGGATGCCGGTATAATAATTTTAAAGGGTCTTTCAAGCTGAATACAGCCACCCCCAATCTATACACTTGCTCTTCTTCAACACCATGGTTCATCAGCAACCACCCCCTCTCCGTCTTTTCTAAAATAAAACGCACTGTCCCACACCCATATTTTGTCTTAAAACGGGCAAATCGTCCGACATGACCAGAGAAATGACGAATTGCTTCAGGTCAGGTCGGAGGTCCTTGGAGAAGTCATAGGTTATCTCTATTGGGGCAGCGTCCAGATCGCCTTCTTCATGCTTTTATTCTCCTTGAAGGCTCATTATGGTGGTGTCGTTGTGCCAGAATCGCGCTTCGTACTCACCGTACGCATTGGCGGCAATACGCATGAAAACACCCTCCGGACCAGCCCGATAAAGTTTCTTCAAAGTCCTTCCTATGACGTCGTCATTGAACCACTCTGCTTTCAGCCCTTCGCCTATCAGCAACTCCACGGGCTTTGTTCCCAGAAACTCAGGGAACAGATATAAAGGTCTGTCTACGAAGCCCAGAGTATTCAAGACCATGGCAAC
>JAGXOR010000196.1 GCA_023659785.1 Methanomicrobia archaeon LH_S13 | reverse complement strand
TTGCATACACTTAAAACCACATAAGAGCATGAAAACTGGAACTGTTGAAAAGGCTTGCTTTCGGTAATCGCTGCGATAAGTATAAGAACAAGCATAAGGAAAAAGAGGCGATAAATTATTTTATTTTTAATCCTCCCTCCTTTTATTTTTTGTGAAAAAGAATTAGTTGCAATCGGGGATACGATTGACCAAGCACTAAAAGAGGCTGAGAAGAGAAACTTAATACTCTTTCTTCCTCGTTACCCTCTCCTCACTTCTTTCCTCTGTGCCATCCGATAGCCGCATACGACACTCATATGCCCGCTCAACTGCTTATCTAACTCTTCACTGCCCGTATCGACGAGAAGAAACGCGTTTTACTTAACTTTTGCGGTGTTGCAAGTACAATCACGTTCTCTACACCGACTTTTTCTATCACCTTTACACTCAACTGCTGATTGCCCCTGCCGAAGACAAAGTCCTGTGCACCAATAGGGCTCACCAATAGTTTTACCGGGAAATTTTCTTTCTTTTTCTTTTCGTTTTCGTTTTCGTTGTTCAGCAATCGCAGCAATTCACGCTCGTTTAAATCCTTACCCACCAGCTCCCGGTTCTTCACTGCATCCACACCAAGCAGCGTCTTTTCTTCGCCCAAACCCAGCAATTCGGCAATCTTGTGTGTGGTCGTCCCCGCACCGAGTATGTAAAGCGAATCGTCAGCCATAAATTCACATGCGAACTTCGCAATCTCCTCCTTCGCTTTCTCTTCACTCACACTTTGAAACAGGCTTTTACCCTGCTGAACCAGAACAGGCTCGTAAGGCGTTTGCGCATATCCAAACACCTTCATTCGCAGCTCGTTTCGCCTGTATGCTTCTTCATCGGTATCCATTACCTCCGCATCCCTCAACTCCGCTTTCCCTTCAACAAAATGTTCCACTATTTTCGCTGCACTCTTTGGACTTATCGCAAACACTGCGGAATGCATCTTCACACCCGCAGGAATTCCTATCACTGGAATGTCTTTTCCTACTACGCTGTACACGTCCCTCGCCGTTCCGTCGCCACCGCAGAATAGGAGCAGATCAACGTCTTCTTCCAGAAATGTCTTGCATGCGTTATTGGTGTCTTCACTCGTGCTTCTTCCGTCGAACGAATACACCACTTCGTATCTCAACGAGTTGTTTATGAGTGCATCCTCACCCATCTCGCTTGAGCAAGTGAGAATAAACGAAGCAGCATCTATATTCATCTCTTCCATGCATTTCTTCGCCCTCTGTCCTGCTATCGGCGTTGCACCTCTCCTAAGTGCTTCTTCTACCAGTCCATCTGTCCTTTTTAGTCCTACTGAGCCACCCAAGCCCGCTATCGGGTTGATCAGGAAACCTAATAACATACTCAGCAATTTCCCCTGCTGACATACTCCCCAAGCTAAAGCATAGGGGGTTCTGCGGTTAGTGGCATCCACACCATTGCCGCTCCGGGGGTATCAGTGCTCCCCTTCGTTGCATCTCTGTCTACATTTCAACCCGAACAGCATACACCCAAACGAAAGTGCTGAGCCCCACTGACCAGCTCCTGTTTCCGTTGTTACCCTCTCAGCGCCCTAATAGATTCGAGCAGGCGTCTTCAGTTTCTCCTCTAATCGCTTCGCTCTATACAATGGCGTGGGTCGCCAGAGCCTGTAAACCTCTCTCACTTCCTCTGGTATGGGAATCCACCTTTCTGTGCTCGCTTCTTGCTTTATCAACTCCATCGGAAAAATAGGCGCTAACTCCTCTGGTCTTATTGGCTCCTTTGTCCTGGGATTTAACGGTGGCTCCAACGGAGAAGGCATGTCTGCCTGTATATTATACCACTCCTTCGGGATTTCCTCCTCATCCATCAATATCTTCTCGTTCTCGTTCATTTTATCCCTTTTACCTCATTATCGCAGGTTATGAGATTCAACCATTTTGTTTCAAACCTCTTCGTATGATGCTATCAAGTATGCATCGCACTGGGTGTAACGTAACCCCACACCCTCTATCCCGTCCGCCTCTACTTTCGCAAAAGCTTTTGGGAC
>JAGXOR010000195.1 GCA_023659785.1 Methanomicrobia archaeon LH_S13 | reverse complement strand
CCATCTATTTTTTCGGTAAAAACATCGGTTTAGGGGTGCTCGTTCCCTCTTTGTACCTTCCGAATTTCTAAATATTGTTTGGTCTGGAGTTGTCTTTTGTTTAATGTCCCCTCCCCCTGTCCTACCGAAAATTCACGTTTTGCATCATTTGCAAGCCGCTCAAAAAATTAAATACTAAATGCCTGATAATAAAATATCCATGCTCTGCTTCATGTTCATGCATTTTTACACCTCCCTGTTCTCCTATTTCATTATAGACCATAACGAAATTCTTCACATCCATTATCTTTGGACTTATTAAAGGTCTTGAGTCTGTCTTTTTGTAGTTTGGAGGACATATCCCTTTCACATCTTTTAATCTAACAATCCTTGCTTCTCCTATTCTACTCACTTTTACCCTATCCCTTAGCTTTTCAAATGGGTGTTTCTTGCTCATGTTACCTCAAGACAATAAATAATCAATAAATCATTTATGCGAATAGGTATAATTATAAAATATGAACAAAGAACACAGACATATCCCTTTTATTACGCTGTCAGAGCTAAAGCCACGAGTTTGGATTACGCTTTCCGACTGCAACTTCAAATGTAAAGGATGCTTTAGCTTCGCCCGAGAACCAATAGGTGAGCCGATGACTGTCGGACAGTTAATAAGTCTGGTGAAGAAATCTTCAAGCGATTATTATGGAGATACACCGCTAAAGGAAGTGGTAATAACAGGTGGTGAAGCTACGCTAAACAGACATTACCTCGTGGATTTGGTATCGCAACTAAAAGAATTTATTGCAGAAGTGGTACTTGACACCAACGGATACCTTTTAGATGATGCGTACTTAGAAGAGCTAATAGAAGCGGGTTTAACTGAGGTTATGTTTGACTTGAAGGCATGGGATGAAAAACTGCATGAGTGGTATACCGGTTACTCGAATAAAAGAATATTAGCGAATATAAGAAACGCGTATGGAAAAGTAAAACTCGTGGTTAATACCGTGTACATACCGGAGATTGTAGACGAACGAGAGATAGAAAAGATAGCGAGGTTTTTATCGGAAATAGATAAGCGAAAGGTGATAGATTACAGAATAAATAGATTTAATAGGGCATTGAGCCACGAGAAAATATCAAGAAATCCGTATCCCGAAGAGATAGAGCGTGCTTACTCGATTGTTTCTAAATATATGAAAAACTCGGTGATAGGCAAGAGTTGTGTGCGAGAAAGGAAAATAAAAGAGAAGACAGGTTGGATAACGGTGCTTCCCGATGGAACCGTGAAAAGGCGGAGTTTGGCTGATTATCGCGAAGAGAATAAAAAGATGCTAGCGAAGAGTGTCACTGCCGTTTAATGAGAAGACGCATGTGAACCTGTTGAAATATATTATTCCTTTGGTAAAGCTTTCTTTCTGCGAAGCTTTCTTGGTAAAAGTTTTCTTAAAAGTTTTAAAGAAAGGTTTATGATAAGAAAATTCAGAAGGTCGGACTTGGATGCGATTTTAAGAATCGAGAAACAGGCATTTCCAAAGTCGCCTTACAGCAGTTTTACTTTCCTGTATTATGCCGTGGCATGCTCTAATACCTTCCTGGTATATGAAGATGAGAGAAAGAACTCGAATAAAATCGCAGCTTATATTATTTTTTATCCCGAAGGGCAAGGGCATATAGTGTCTATCGCAGTGCATCCCGTGTACAGGAGAAGGGGCATAGGAACCGAACTTGTAGGAGAAGTTTTGAAAAGAACAAAAGGCAAAGCGAGTGTGGAAGTGCGAGAAAGCAACGAAATAGCAAAGGAGTTTTATACGCATTTGGGCTTCTCACTGCGAACGATAATCCCAAACTATTATGGCGATGAAAATGCACTGGTGATGATTCTTCTTTAAGTATGACTCCGGATTGGAAGCCATGAGCAGGTCTTGTATGCTCGCGAGAGGTTATGAGATTTAAACATTTTGTTTCAAACCCCTTCGTATGATGCTATCAAATCTGCATCGCACCGGGTGTAACCCCTCACCCTCTATCCCGTCCGCCTCTGCTTTCGCATTCGCAAAGGCTTTCAGGACTGC
>JAGXOR010000194.1 GCA_023659785.1 Methanomicrobia archaeon LH_S13 | reverse complement strand
AAATAATCCAGCCCTTCATTTTTATTTTTAATGTGAGAAATATAACATATCACATTACCAATTATGCGGTGGACGTGAAAAAATTGGAAGAAGAATTGTTGATGATTCCTGGACCGGTGCCTGTGCTACCACGTATTAGTAAGACAATGTCAAAGCCGATGATATACCACCGGGGAGACGAATTCGGACAGCTATATGAGGAGATAGTGGAAAACCTGAAGAACATATTTCAAACGAGGAACGACCTCTTCGTGCTAAGCGGGTCGGGAACCTGTGCAATGGAAACCGCAATAGGAAATCTTCTCGGTAATGAAACAAAAATGGTGTGCATAACCATAGCAAATGGCAAATTTGGAGAGCGGTTTGGAGAAATTGCAGTTAGGCATAAAGCAGACGCAGTTACAACCGTGAATTTCGAAGGGGGGCATTCGATAGATTTAGAAACAGTAAAGGAGGCTTTAGAGAACAGTTCTAATCCTAAAGTAGTTACAATGGTGCATAATGAGACATCTACGGGCATACTCAACCCGGCGAAAGAAGTGGGAAAACTTGCGAGGAAACACGATGCCGTTTTCGTGCTTGATTGCATAACATCTATTGGTGGTGATAAGGTTCCCGTGGACGAATTTGGTGCGGATATAGCCATTGTGGGGTCGCATAAATGTCTGGGTGCGCCACCCGGGCTGTCGGCACTCTCGGTTAGCGAAAAGGCATGGGGTTTGATACAGGATAATAAAAAAAGACCTTATTACATGGACCTTGTTGCTTATAAAAAAAGTTTAGGAAAGAAACAAACGCCATACACGCCAGCTTTGCCTCTTTTTTTCGCACTGCGTGAAGCTTTAGCGGTGATAAAAGAGGAGGGCATGGAGAAAAGGATAGAAAGACATAGAAAGCTGACGAAGATGGTTCGAGATGCGGTTATAGACTTGGGACTCAGCTTATTCCCGAGGTTAAACGAAGTAAGCGATTACTCCAATACCGTCACTGCGATAAACATTCCACTTGCCGATGGTATCACTGATGAGCAACTCAGAGGTGGTATGAGAAAAAGGGGTGTAATAGTGGCAGGAGGGCAGGAGAAACTGAAGGGCGAGATATTCAGGATAGCTACAATGGGGAATATAACAGAGCGAGAAGTGATGAGGACATTGGATGCGTTAGAAGGGGTGCTGGAGGAAAATAATTATTATGGCAAAAATTCCAGGATTTAGAACGGAAGAGGAGATACAGGAATTTTGTTTATGTTTTCCGTTTGAGGAGGAGGTGAAAAGATGCTGCGACAGGTTAGGAAGAGCGGAAACGGCATAAAATTTTTCTCGCTTGACGTTGACGGCACGTTAGTAAGCATGCGATTTGCGGATTGTGTTTGCTCAGCAACGTCGGATTTCGGTGCGGTGAAGAAATCCAATGGGTTTTACGCACGAGTATGTGAGATTGCAGACGTGAAGCCGCACAAAGCTGTCCATATCGGCGACCACTGGGTATTTGATTTTGTCAATCCACGCGAGATAGGTATGACTGCGTATTTCCTGGATAGGGGGAGAAAGCGAGGCAGAAGCGTAAGTGGAAACGTAAAAAATGAGGAGTTCGTTATAAGCGATTTGAGTGAGATTCTGGATAAAGAGGTAAATGGAGGCAATTATAGTCATTCCCGCAATAAATAGCAAAACCACGAGATTCGAAAATAAAGCAGCTCATTCAGGTAACCTACGCTTCAAGCAAGGAAGAGATAGAGATGAGGGAAAAAAGAGCGTTGATAAAAGCGAGTGAAGAGCTGAAATGCGATGATATGCTGACAATCACATGGAATTATGAAGTAGAGGAAGAGTTTAAGGGTAAACAGATAAAGAGTATACCGCTATGGAAGTGGCTGTTTGAAATCCTTTTTATCCTCTCTGATATTCCTGTATCCTTCTACTCAAGGGGTGGTCTGGCTCTATTTTTAGATGCGTTAACGAAACAACAAATACTTCCTTATTCTCCTTGATTATAGAACAAACTATTAAGTAACTCTTTTGTTCTTTCCTTGTAGTTGATTATTTTATATTTTTGTTATTGTATTGTAT
>JAGXOR010000193.1 GCA_023659785.1 Methanomicrobia archaeon LH_S13 | reverse complement strand
AGCCTCAGGTGGAGGTAGTCTTATGACTATGAAAGACCGCTTAAACTAGAACCCTGTCTATTACCAACCTGCAAGGCTGAAAGAGCTGGCAGGTAGCAGGGAGGGGCGACCCCGGTGTGCCTGTGGAGACCAAGACCTCCGTAACCTGCAAGGGGATTGAATCTGGTTGAAGAAGCTGTAAGCCCCATGCGTAAGCGTGGGGAGGACGTCACAGAATCACAGTGCCGAACAAGTCCCTATCGTCAGTCAAGAATTTATAAACATTCGATTCTTTCGATGCGTTAAAAAGAATAGAAGGAATGTTATTCTCGGATACGAGCTTTGTTAATAGGTAAACCTTCTCTTTCATCCCACCAGTTACATCCACATGCTCAGACCCTTTTATACTGATCGTATCCATCTCAACAGGCGTTATTTTCCTTATCACTTCTCCAGTATCGCTTAAAACACCATCCACATCACTGCCTACCCCAACCTTTCCCGCTTTGAACTCCCTCGCAGCATACACCACCAGTTGGTCGCCGCTTAATATACGAAAACCCTCTTTTTCGTCCAAAATAATATCTCCATGCAAAACCGGAATTATTCCAGCCTTTAATACCAATTGTAGTTGCTCCTTTATTTTATACCTTATTCTCCCTCCTTTAGACACAACCCCGGATAGAGGATGTATGGGCACTGCTTTCAGCCCAAGTTCCATCATAGATGATACTACCAGCCTGTTCAGCTCTTTCGCAGATTCGTGCGTGACCAAAGCGTCCTCAACTTTTCCAGTTTCCTGATATATCTTCGCTTGCGGATGCCCATAAGACCCAGCACCGTGCACCATGATAAGATTTTTTCGAGCTGTGAGTGCGAGAGCGATTTCCTTTGATATTCGTTTTATCACGCCCTTTCGTGCCGTTCTCTCCTTCCCTTTCTCAGTTAATACACTGCCACCTATCTTCAGCACATATACTTCATCGTTCATAAACGTATATATTTTTTAGTAAAGTTTTTTGCGAAGCAAAAGCTTTTACATTAATGTCAGAACCAAAAAAATAATGAACATTTTTGAAATCATACTACTCATATAATTTATAACTGTTATTTTCACGCCCAGTTTTCCAAACAAGGATATATTCGTAGGTATTTGTTTAGTTTACCGCTGAGAACGCGGGGAGCGCAGAGATGACAAAGAAAGAAAGATTGAAGGTTTTGATTGCGGGGTTGAAGGAGAAAGATGCAGGGAAAACGAGTCTTGCGCTGGCGTTACTGGCTTATTTAAGGGAAAAGGGGTTCAATGCTTGTGGCTTCAAGCCCAAAGCTGGCAACAGCGTGTGGTATGATTATGATATAGTGCACGAGGCTTTATCGCAGGGAAAGCTCTACGGGAAGGATGCAAAACTTTTGAAAGCTGCTTCGGCTTTCGGTTCTATGGCAGATACAGCGATGGAAGAAGAATTTATCAATCCTATCCACAGGTTGTGGGCAGAACCTCCGCTCGTCGCCACAATCACGCAAATTCCTTATTTTATCCTCGACCGTGTCACGCTGTGGTTTAAAGAAGGAGTAAGGAATTTTGTGGTTGAGAACGAATCGCTACCAGTTGAGTACAGATGTAACGATGCGGATTTTGAGAATTTGCGTGCTAAAGCATCCGGTATTTACCGTGTCAGGGATTTAAATACGTTAAATGTGCTAACAGAGGAGTATTACGACCTCGCAATTGAGTTAGCGTATAAGAGGATGGTCGAGCAACATGAGTATGTGATCATTGAGAGCTATAGCGATATAGCTTTGCCCTGGAAAGGGTTAAAAGATTTGGACGCTGTCTTTGGTGTTAAACCCGGGCATATTTCGGTATATGACCCCGATAAGTATCTAACTGCGGTTCAACTTTCAGCTTCTACTTATTCTAAAGAAGAGCTCGCAACATCCAGAATTGTGGATTTGGTAAAACCAATTAAAGAGGTCAGGGTACCACCGTTCAGAACTGAGGAGATGGTGCAGCGGTTAAAGGAAAAAATTCAGGGGTTATTGGACTTTTAAGCTTTCGTTCTTTTCATCAATTGTTTCAATCCCAAAAACCCCGGTCAAAATTCATTTCCGGTTTTA
>JAGXOR010000192.1 GCA_023659785.1 Methanomicrobia archaeon LH_S13 | reverse complement strand
AATACTATCAAATAATAGAAAAATGGACAAAAAGTTCATATTTTGTCACCATATATTAGTGGTTCTGTCAAGGAAAAGAGATATCGGTAGTTCTGATATTGACAGGGTTAGGGGAATTTTTATAATTCCGGCTTGATTAACTATGCAATCCAGCTATCTAACGACTTCGTAAGTGGTGCGAAAAGTTGTATTGAGGGGCTTGAAGATTCTGAAGCAAAGGAGAAACTCAAAGTCATTGCTGATTTTGCCGCGGAGAGAATAGAAAAGCAAGCTTTGGCTGAGTTTATACAACATTGAAAAAATATTCGGCTATCGCCGCTTTGAGAAGATAAAAAATCTTTAAATTCCTCTTCGCAGCAGGCCACTCCATGTGCATCTTCTCGTTGATAACCGAGTTGAGCATCGTATCGAACTTAGGTTTCAGTTGCATCAATCTTTTTTGTCGAGCAGAGGTGTCATTTATCTCGTTTATTTCGTCTATCTCACTCGTGAGGTCAACTGCGAGCTTTATCCGCTCTTCCGTTGACTTGAACGAATCCCAGTCAATCAAACCGTATTCCACCTTCAGCGTATTCAATTTCAGCCCTGCTTTATAAGTGCAGTCTACGATTTCGTCCCGTGTCATCCATTCGGTTTCGTAATTCAGAGCGTATTTCCAACTCGGCGACAGCATTGCTTTTCGGTACTCCTCCAGGGTTTTGAAAAGAATTTTATAGCCGAACTTTTCCGGATTCTCGTATGCTATGCAGCCGGGGTCAATAAAAGGGGAATAAGCCAGAATAAAAGGAACTACTCGCTTGCCAAATTTGTCCATCAGATGCCCGCACCAATCAACGGTCTCCAGAACGGATTCGCAGGTCTGAAAAGGGAGACCAATCATGAAGAACAGATCGAATCTGTTGCACCCCGAATCCAAAGCCCATTTTATATTCTCTTCTATCTCTGAATTTTTATACCGTTTTCCCTCTGCCGCTCTTATTGACTCGTCATGGGTATCCGGGGATATTTCAAGGTTGAAGTTTTCAACTGATTCCGCTATGAGTTCAAAATATTCCTTTGGATTTGGAACGCTATCGAATAACTCGAACACAAGATGATTTTCGAATGTTGCTTTTTTCAAACCTTTCAGGACGGTATAAGCATATTCTTCGCCGGGTTGGAGGAGGTCGCCTATGATGAATATTGGGGCACTTGTATATCGTGTGATTTTCACGATGTCTTCAGCTATCAATTGTGGGTCACGAAAAGCAGGTTTTCTCCGATTGCAGTACATCGCAAGTGCATTCCGGGAGCCTCCGCAGAATATGCAATTATGTACACAGCCCCGGCACGTTATCACTGGTGTGATAGGATAGTCCAGCCACTCATGAGAAGACCAGCCGTGGAACGGAATGAGACTTTTGATATCCCGGTATTTCAACGCCGATTTGAAAATACGGACATAGTTATTGGAAAATTTGTTTATCTCGGTTGGAACGTGGGTGAAAGGGTTTATACGCACCTCCCCGTTATTATCCTTCCATACAAGGTTTGGGATAGTGCTAAAGGAGGAATGAGAGGAAGAGTGCTTATGCTGAGTAATCGTTTTCATGAGTTGTAGCAGAGGCTCTTCCGCAGAATCACCTCTTATGATAAAATCCACCTCAGGATAGCGAATCAACTCTTCATAGAAGTAAGTTGCAGAGAATCCGCCGAAAATGACGGGAATATCGGGGTGGTATCGCTTGCATATCTTCGCTACTTCGAGGCTACCCTGCGCATGCGGCAACCAATGGAGGTCAATTCCAAAAGCCCTTGGTTCGAGCCGGCGTATCATCTTTTCCGCATCAAAACTATCACTGCCAAGCATTCTTGCCGCTAAATTGATTATTCTCACGTTTAGTCCGTTTTTCTCCAGGAGTTCCACGATAGAAAAAAATCCGATTGGATACATCTCAAATATGGGCGTGGATGGGACTCCATCAGCAATCGGGCCGTACATTATGGGATGTTTTCTGAAATCGTACACCGTCGGTGCATGGAGTAAGATCAAATGTGGGTTGAGGTTGACAAGGTTATGAGATTCAACCATTTTGTTTCAAACCTCTTCGTATGATGCTATCAA
>JAGXOR010000191.1 GCA_023659785.1 Methanomicrobia archaeon LH_S13 | reverse complement strand
ATGGTGATTTTCCGCAGGAAGGGAAGAAGAGAGGGCGAAAGAAGAAGATAAAAAAACGGAAATCTTTTTTGTTCGCTGGATAAATGGATGCAACAATTGATGATTTATATACTCCAGGAATAATACCTAAAGAACGTAATGTTAAAAGTCAAAGAGGGAGAATTGATGACACTTATTAACAAAGGATCCGTGAAAGATATTTATGGCACAGAAAGAATAGACGAAATAGAGTTTGAATATACAGATAGGATATCTGTTTTTGACAAAACCATTCCTAATCTAATCCCTAAAAAAGGTAACTCAATATGCAGAACGGCAACTTTTTGGCTTAAAAAAGCAGAGGAAATGGGTATTCTTACTCATTTCATTAAACAGGTCAGTGATGCTAGAATAAGGATCAAAAGGGTGAATATTATTAAAGACTATGATAAGATAAATAAACACACAAAAAATTATCTTATCCCTGTAGAGTTTATTTGTCGTCATTATATAGCAGGATCACTTTATGACAGAATTAAAGAGGGAAAAATAGACTATAAAAAGCTTGGGTTTAAGTCCATGCCCGAATATGGTGAAAAATTACATGAGCCCTTTTTTGATTTATCCACGAAGGTAGAAAAGTTTGATAGGCTTATCTCGGAGAAGGAAGCGCTTTCTATTTCAAGTTTAGAAAAAAACCAGCTCGAAGAGATATTTGAATGTATGCTTAAACTTGACATAGAGCTAAAAAGAAGAGTTGAAAGAGGGGGCTTAATACACGTGGACGGAAAAAAAGAGTTTGCATTTGATAGTGATGGAAATTTAATGTTGGTGGATGTATTTGGAACAGCCGATGAAGATAGGTTTTGGGACATGGAGAAATATGAAGAAGGAGAACGTATAGAATTATCAAAGGAATTTGTAAGACAAATATATAGACGGAATGGATATAAAGACTCTCTTTATCGAGCTCGGGAAAAAGGCTATCCGGAGCCCGAAATACCACCTCTTTCTAATGAGGACATTAAAAAAATATCAAATATTTACATAAACTTAGCTCAAAGAATAAAGGGCGGTAAGGGATTAAACCTTTAACATCTCAAGCATGCTTCTTGGCTCTCCTGTGTAGAATACAATAACAATATCCTTTACATCTAAAGAATTGGCTAAATCGATGGCTTTATATAAATTTGAGGAGAGTTTTATTCCCAAAACATATAACCATCATCCAATCCATTATTTTTCACATCCAAAAACGATATCACCGTCGGGTCTTCGATAAATGTCCTTTGCTTTTCCGCTTCTTATGTACTTTGCATTCTCCATCTGATTTTTTGTATATTTATTTAAGTATAAACCAACCCTATTCTTTTAGAAAAACTTTTTGCAAACAAAAATGAGAACAGCAAGCGTAAAAAGGAAGACAAAAGAGGCGAATGTCGAGGTGGAGTTGAACCTTGACGGCACGGGAACGCACGAAATAAGCACCGGGATAAAATTCTTTGACCACATGCTCGCAACGTTTTCAAGACATGGGTCTTTTGACCTCGTTGTGCACGCAGCGGGTGACTTGAGCCACCATGTCATAGAAGACACCGGGATTGTGTTAGGTGAAGCGTTAAAAAAAGCAATCGGCGGAGAACCTGTAGAAAGGGAAAAGACCGTGAGGTTTGGCTATGCAGTTATACCAATGGATGAATCCCTTGCAAGATGCGCATTGGACATCGGTGGTATAGGCGGTGGAAGAAGTTATATGGTGTTCGATGTGGAACTTGGTAAAGAACGGGTAGAGGATGTTAGCACTGAGAACATACCTCATTTCTTTTATTCTTTCGCCACGCATGCAAACTTCACCGTTCACGTGTATGCAACGGGTGAGAACGAACACCACAAGGTGGAAGCGATTTTTAAAGCGTTGGGTGTTGCATTGAGCAAGGCAACGAGGATAAAAGAGAGAAGGTGAGCGAAGGAGGATACGTATGAAATCTATTGAAGCTGTTGATGAGAAAGAAAATTCTCTTTCTCAAGTTCGGCAGGAGTTATCTTCAATTAAAGGTAATCTCTCTGACACAATTTCCAAGCAACATGGGGGGGGAGAGGATAAAGAGTTTTTTAGGATATTACCCCCGCTAATCCCCACCTTTTCAAAGGTAGGATACAGCGG
>JAGXOR010000190.1 GCA_023659785.1 Methanomicrobia archaeon LH_S13 | reverse complement strand
ATACTATCAAATAATAGAAAAATGGACAAAAAGTTCATATTTTGTCATCATATATAATTGTCTGGAAGGTTGCCCTTGCATTTCTACCCATGCAATACGCGGTTGGATACATCTGAAGCGATTTAACAGGCGTCATTGAGATGCAGTTGCTGATAAAGGTACCATCATCCTCAATCACCTCTGCACTTCTTGGTCTGACCTCCATACCACGGTTCCAGTTGTGTATCATGGTAAAGGTGATCTTCGCACCTTTCTTCACGTAAAATTCAGAAACGCCGAGATGAAGTGCAGAATTGACCGCATGAGAGACAGAACATCCTGTGATGATATGCAGTTCCGAGTCCGCTTCCAACCTGATAAAATACCTATGTGTCTACTCTAATTCGACCTCAGCGGTGTATTTATCTGTATCTACCTGAACCGCCTTCCATAGATAATCTTCAAGCCAATCATGCTTCTTCATCGCATCTGTCGTACTCATAAGCTCCAAACCCTTGTATTTCACCGTTGAAAAGACCACAGAACAGTCTTGCTGTAAAAATGAACCAGACCTGTCTTTCTCAGAAGGTTCAATACCTACGTCGAGCAGGTCTTGCTGATATTCCGCCGGAAATTCGTCCAGTGAGTTGAGAGCATCGTGTTCTTTTCCGGTAACATATTTCTCAAACGCCAGAATGAGGCTTGTCGAACATGATGAAGTCTGGGGATTGTGCGAGCAGTTGCAGTGTCTCTGACCTTTTGACTTCTCCGCCTGAATTACGCCCCTTATTTCAGGTGGATGCTGGAAGGACATGTCCATTCCCAGTTTCACACGTTCATTGGTTGGTAAATCGGTAGTGTCCTAATTAATAGTTGATATTATCTTGAACATCAACAATTCCTCCCATGTCCAAATGTGATCCGTGATGCCCTCAGCTATGCATGGTGTTCTTACGATGTTTTTCTCACCTTTCTCCGTTTTGATCGTCAATGCTGAATTAACCCTGATCATGTTGTTATAGCACTGATACACGTCCAGATGGTTGTCCAACATCTCCTTACACTTAGAAAAACATAGGCTCTTCCTGACCAGCCTCGAAATGCCGTGCCTCAACGTTAGGTTGTACCTCTCTATGTAGACCGTATCTATGTCAACATCATCTACCTCACCGAAAATGATTGTTCTGGTCTTACCAACCACCCTGCCCCCTTCCCTTTCTTTGACGAGTTGTCCGTAATTGGTCGTCTCCACATCAAAGTTCTCCAGGATGGCACTGGTGTACTGAACGTTACCGTCACTGGCGAAAGTAGCCTTCTCATCCTTTGTTGGTATCTTTCCTCGTTTTCTCACCGTTTTCATTAGTTTATCTGCCGTGGCTTGCACTCTTTTACCAGTGCTATGCGCTAAATGAAGCTTTGTATCCGTTTTCTTCGCTATGTATATCCAGTAATCGCCCTGTCCATCATCGTCACCATCTCCTCCGTCAACGTTCTTTTGTTTTTTTTTACGAACGACCACATCTCATCTACCTGGACTTTGGTGAGTCCAACATACCGTATCAAAAAGTCCGTCACTTCCCTTGCGTGTCTTGCCAGGTCTTCTACGACATCTGATATCGTATCACGATGGATCTCCATTATGCGTTCAATGGCTCTTATTCCATTTTTCTCGACCAGCAATTTGCAGATAAGGATTATCTGATCCTCTGGTAACTTGCGATTGTAGAAGACTGTGTTTTTGGTTTCTACAAAGACTTTTCCACATGTCTTGCATTTAAATCGCTGTCTGCCATTTTTGTCGTGTCCATATCTAACTATATTACCCTCACCGTTTGCCGTAATCACGGCAGTTTGGATTGGAGCAAAACTCTTTTTTAGGATCTGCCTCTAATTTGTTATTTGTCATAAATATAGGTAGGTAATCTACCTATATATCAACTACATGTTAGGACATTACCGGTAAATCAGTTATATTAACTCCTTTAAAATTTCCTTCCCATCCACTTCCACAGTCAAAACCTTTATTTCCAGCATTTTTTATCTGAGTAGCCAAGAAGACTCCCTCCGTAAGGGGGAGATGAATTGGCTCTTGTATTAACAAAAAACCGAAAAGCTTAAATAACCCTATGTCCAATGTATAACTATGCAAGCTATGAAGACGATAAGATGTAAAATATGGAAAGCGAC
>JAGXOR010000018.1 GCA_023659785.1 Methanomicrobia archaeon LH_S13 | reverse complement strand
CTAATACTATCAAATAATAGAAAAATGGACAAAAAGTTCATATTTTGTCACCATAGGAGAAGGTAAAAGCGGCAGCGAAGACAAAGGGCGAAGAGGTAAACATAAAAGAGGTAGCTGCGTATATGGGCATAGATACCGAGGCTAAAATTGAGGAGGAGTTAAAAGAGGAAATTCATGCAAAGCTGGAAGCCTCTAAGTCTGAGAAGGAATAAACTGAACACATCTTGGGAGATCCGATACTGCGATATCTAAAAAATAAAATAAAAGCTCAGTAGACTGCTTTACTTCTTACACTGCAAAATCCAACTGAGCGTAGAGCGTAGACCTGCCTATCCTTAAAGTATCGCAACGACATCGCACCCGAGGGGCAATAAGAAGCACAACACCCACACCCTATACAGCCATCACCGACCTTCGCAACCTTCTTCACTCCGCCTACCACCGTTGCCACACCGAAAGTAATCACAGGCACCGGTTCTTCCGTCAACTCTATCGCCTCAACCGGACACATATCCGCACACACGCCGCACCCTGAACATGTCTGCTCATCAACTACTGAAGTCACCGCAGGCGTCTCAAGGAAATCTTTCGCCAGCAGCACACATGCCCTCGACGCCGCTGCACTGCTCATCGCGAGGCTCTCGTCTATCATTGCAGGATAAACCGCAGACCCACAGATGAACACTCCCTCGTTCACCGTGTCAACCGGTGTTAAAACCATCTTCGGTCGCTCCTGAGCTTCCATAAAGAATCCGTTTTTCAAGGGAATCATAAACATCTTGCTCAGTCTCTCGTTCTCCTCCGCAGGCATCGCCGGTGTGCTGAGCACCACCAGATCCGGCTTTATCTGTATCTCATCGTTGAATATAACATCATAGATTGAGATAATTCCATCTTCGTATTCCGGTGGCTTTTCCTTATCGTATCTGAGAAATATCACTCCTTTCTCGCGTGCTTCTTTGTACAGCACTTCCCACTTGCCATAGGTCTTTATGTCCTGATACAGCACGAAGACATTTACATCTGGGTTCTTCTCTTTTCCATATCCATAGTAACCTTCAGGCACGAAATCCCTCGCTTCAGTTGCGATTACACAGGCGCCAAATTCTACCTCCTCATCCACTCCTTCTCCGGTTATCCTTGCTTTAAACGACCCTGCTCTTCCACGAATATCCTCTTCCCTTGCATTCGTATACACCTTTATTCGCTCATTACTCGTTACTTTATCAACAAATTCCGCTAAAACGCCAGCAGCTTTCTCTCCACTTTGTAACTCCTGGATTTCTCTCAAACCGCCTCCCAACTCAAGCTCTTTCTCCACTAAATATACTTCATATCCCGCATCTGCGATGCCAAGCGCCGCATTCATAACACTCCTTCAACACTCGTTTCCAGCGGGTTCGTGAGGCTCGTCTCGATATATCTATACTTATCAGTTTTCACAATCCATAACTCTTCGCTACCTCGGGAATATCGTAACCCGGCGCTAACACCACGCTCTCCGCTTCTACTTCCTTGCCCGACACTTTCAGCTTGAAATCACCTGCTGAGCCTGATACACTCTCTAACTCGCTTGACAGCATCAGTTCTATGTTCGGATGATTCTCTACCTTAACCACGTATGGTGATAACCCGGTCTTGCATTCCGCAAGCTCCGCCATCTTTCCTCCCAGCTCTACATTCTTCTCTATCAAATATACTTTATAACCAGAATCCGCGAGGTCAAGAGCTGCTGTAATGCCTGCAACTCCTCCTCCAACAACTGCGTGATATAAATAACTGGCATGCCTATCTCGATATTTAACGCTTTTTCGATATCTGACTGCTTCGCATCCAGCATCATGCCGTACAGTGGACAGGCGAGTGCAATGCAATCCGCACCAGCGTGCTTCGCCGCTTTTAATACCTTCTTCGCCATCTCAAACGCTATGTCCGCTCTCGTCATCATTAAAGGACCGCCACAGCACTTCGTCTTCATGTAACTGAAAGGAACACATTCCTATTTCATTTACGAAGACATCCAGTATATGCCTCGTCTTTATCCCGCCTTTATAGTCCAGGGAGCCATCTATCTCCTTCATCTTTGCACGTAAATTCTCATCTTCCTTTAGAGCTATGTTACTCCTCGCTAAATTGTAATAACATATACTGCACGGTGTTACGATATCAAAACCCTCTTTCTCGGCAATAGCAAGATTCCTCGCATTTAACGCATAAACCAGCATCGGGTCCTCTGCTTCCGCCGCACCACAACAGTTCCAATCCTCCACTTCCGCCAGTTCAACGCCCAATACCTCGAACACTGCCTTTGTTGACATATCTTGATCCATTGCGGTAGTAGCCGATGGACAGCCAGGATAGTATGCTAATTTTTTTCCTTTCATTTCATTTCATTTACCTATTTTTTCAAATATCTTCTTCATTTCCACTTCCTCCGTTCGCTTTATCTTCTCTGGAAACATTGCTTTCGGTCCCATTTTTCCGTGCTTAAACATCCGCATGCCGAAATCCTTGTAATCTTTCATCATTGCCAGCATACCCTTGATAAAAGACCCTTCCTTTTTCGGGTAATATTCCTTCGCAAGTCCTATATCATAGAGCCGCCCGTACTTTTCCAACTGATGCAGAAAAGCCTTATCAAACAGTGGTCTGGAGCTCTCTATCTTCAATTTGCCCGCTTCCTCTTCTTTCTCCGCTATCCGCCTTATCACACCCAGCACATTGGCAATCCTCACGTCTTGCGGGCACTGCGCCGTGCACGTCTGACAGATGAGACATACCCATGAATCCGGATTGGATAAAACTTCCTCTCTCATTCCTAACAAACTCATCTGGATGATTCTCCTCGGATTGTTACTCGGCACGATTTCCGTAATTGGACAACCCAGCGTGCAAGTGCTGCACTGGAAACATGATGCGAGATGCTCTCCTCCAGGCTCATTCATTATCTCGTTCTTGAAGTGTCCATAAAATACGGCACTTCCCTACCTAAAAGCGAAAAAAATGCAAATACCATCCTTCTTGGGTCTTTTATTGCCGTTTCACCACCAATTAGCGGTATTTCCTCCAAAGACCCCACCCTTTCAAACCCCGAATAGAGAGAATGCAGGATTTCTCCTCCCCAAGCGTTTCCCTCTGTTCCATACCCCGTCCCGTCCCGTCCAGGGTCAAAGCAACCACTTCATCCACACCCGCATCGAGCATCAATGAAGCTGCATGAGCCCAATGATACTGCACCTCTATCAATTCAATTGAAAATTCTTCCGACAGTTTTTACCATATCTTTTCGTTGAATACCGTGGATGCATATCTACCCCAATCGCATCTATTTCATCCATCCTCAAACCTAAGAATTCCATCATTCGCTCTTTGCTCGATGCCAAAAATTCTAATGTTGGATAATAAAATGTATTTCCGATGAATTGGCTCGAATAAAGAGTGCCATCCTTTTTTATAGCAACTGGGATAAAACCCCTGGATTTCCTCAAGAAAAATCTTTTACCCTCGTAACAGCGAACAACAGAGTCGTCAATCCTGTTCACTATTTTTCTATTATGTAAAAGGAAATAATCGGCTTTGAGTTCGAAGGCACCCTCATTACGAATGACCATCGGCTCTCCTGAAACATTTGCTGAGGTCATTATAATCCCATCCGAGTTCAGATAATGGAACAAAACGTAATGAAAACCTGAATACGGCAAATACACGCCAACATTTCCTAATCCAGGCGAAAAACACTCTAAATCATCCGAGGATGAGTTTAAATACCTGCGATTATCCTCATCATATAATTCTCTCACGCATTCCTCACATATTGCAGTATCCACGGGTGTAACAGAAGTCTTTTCACCTTCCGAGCTATTTATTATTTCGAAATCCTCGCACCTACTAATAGGCTTATCATCTACTTCTATTTTATCAATTGACGCAAGTGGAGGCAGCTCTTTCATTAAAGAGTTCAAGAACTCCTCCACAGCCCCATTTTCTTTGAGTTCAAATGCGACATGGTCTTCTGGCTCTGCATAATCCCTTGCTTTAACGATACCTGCTTTTCTATAATCCCTCTTCACCTTTAACAG
Source organism: Methanomicrobia archaeon LH_S13 (assembly GCA_023659785.1). Classification (GTDB taxonomy): domain Archaea; phylum Halobacteriota; class Syntropharchaeia; order Alkanophagales; family Methanospirareceae; genus JAGXOR01. Next base: position 12,689 of record JAGXOR010000018.1, on the reverse strand, counting down.
CGATTTCCCCATCAGCTTACCATCCACCCACCATGACTCGTATGGCTGTACCGGGAGTCTATGAGGACCAATGAACAGGCGAGTGTATTCGTCTATCAGGGCTTCATGCAGCTCATCCGCGCCTTTGCTTTTGTTCTTCTCCATAAATTCTTTTAATCCACGAAAACCCTCGGATTTTTACCATGGGTTCGATTTGTTCAAGATGGCTGTTCTCGCATCCCCACAGAACGACACCATCCGCACCGAGTTCGAATGCGCCTCTGATACCAAATCAATAGAAGGCACGAAGAGGGGTAGCAGCGCAGGATATCTTAGTTTCTTCCTGCCAACCAGGTTTAAAATAAAAGATTAAAAATTGAAATACTTCTAGCAAAGAGAAAGGAGGGAGCAGCATGATCCGCATAACACAGCTTATTCATGGAAAAGGAACCGTTAGCGAAGTACTAAAGGATAGAAAAAAGCCTCCGCATCAGGTTCCAAGCAGGTTACTGGCATTTGCTGAAACTCGTAGGCCAGTGGTTTTCTGGAACATTACGAACAAATGCAACTTGTCATGCAAGCATTGCTACATTAATGCCAGACCTGAATTGGACGGTAGAGATGAGTTGTCATTAGAAGAGGCAAAAGCCTTCATCGCCGACCTTGCAGAGATGAAAATCCCTTTACTCCTGTTCACCGGCGGCGAACCGCTGGTAAGAAAAGATTTCTGGGAACTCGCAGATTACGCAACTGCAAAAGGGCTGAAAACCGCACTGAGCACTAACGGTACGCTGATAACAAAAGAAGTCGCAGCAAAAATAAAGGCGCGTGGAATCGAGTATGTTGGTGTGTCACTGGACGGTGCTAAGGAAGAAACGCATGATGCCATCAGGAATCAACCGGGTAGCTTTAAGCGTGCGGTGCAAGCGTTGCGGAATTGTGCGGAAATCGGGCTTAAAACCGGTATCAGAGTTACTATTACGAGAGACAATTATCGTGAAATAGCGGACTTACTTGACTTTTCCATCGAGTTAAAAGTGCCGCGGTTTTGCGTTTATTGGCTTGTTCCGAGTGGAAGAGGGAAAGAGATTTATAATCTGCAATTAAGCCCCCTCGAGGTTTCTCATATTTTTGATTTGTTATACCGAAGAGCAAGGGATTTGGACCCGGAGAAAATGGAAATCCTCACGGTGGATGCACCACAAGACGGCGTTTACCTGCTGAATAAACTGAAAGAAGATAATAGCCAGGAATACGAAAATGCGTTGAAATTGCTTGAATATACGGGTGATTCGTGTAGTGCCGGCGACCGCGTTGCGAACGTTGACCCTGCGGGGAATGTCTATCCATGTCAGTTCGCTCAATCTCAGTTAGAAGAATTTAAAATCGGGAACGTTGGAGATAGGAAATTCAGTGAACTCTGGAATGATTCTGCGAATCCTGTCCTTGCGGTATTCCGGGAAAAGACAAAGTTTCTGAAGGGAAAATGTGGTTCGTGCGTTTACAAAGACTTGTGTGGCGGGGGATGCCGGATAAGAGCATACGCACAGTATGGCGATATATGGGCTGAAGACCCGCTGTGTTCTTACAATCCCGATAGCTAAGAAAGAAGAATATGACCGCAATACCGCCCTTCTTATGACATAGCAGAAGGGACAGTGGAAAAAGTAAGGAGCCTCGTGAACGAGGATGTTGAAGACATAGCTTTTATTTTTAATCATCATTAATATGACCCAATCATCCTTTATTTCTGCGAAGCGTTTTCGTAAATGCTTTTCTAAAATGGGAGCGCTGAGATGAGGTAATTTTTTTTCTGATTCCGACTCTCTGTGTTCTCTGCGGGCTCCGCGGTAAACAAGATTAATCTTCACCCGAAGCAAGACAAAAAGAAGCGAGTAGCGCATCCAGTTGAATCCTCTCATTTGCACCCTCGGTAATTCTGTAATCCGCTTCACCTATTCGGTCCATCAATTCCACCTTCTCCCTCGCGGGTATATCCATGTTTATCACGAACCGATGCATCTGCGCTAATATTTCGTCACCTGATATACCTTTATCCATCAAATCCTCCAATTTATCCAGCGCATCAAAAAATTCGCCGTCCAATGCCGTTTTTATCAACTCTTTTACCTCCTCAGGTCTGGCAGTTGCCGTTATCTCGTAGATCATCTCTGGTTTTATTTCACTGCTCAGCACCGCAGCACTTTGCAATGCGTTTACTGCTCTTCGCATATCGCCCATCGAAACGTAGTTTATTGCCTTGACAGCATCTTCTGACAACTTCAAACCCTCCTTATCCGCGATATACTTTATACGTGGGGCAATAGCATCGTAAGAAAGCGATTTGAACCTGTACACGGAACATCTGGATTGTATGGGGTTTATTATTTTGGATGAGTAATTACAACTGAGAACAAATCTGCAAGTGCCTGAATATCGTTCCATCGTTCTTCTCAACGCTGACTGCGCTGCATCGGTCAAAGCGTCTGCTTCGTCAAGGAAAATGATTTTGAATGCAGCGTTGCCAAGGGGCATAGCTCTTGCGAAGTTCTTTATCTTATTGCGGACTACTTCTATGCCTCTTTCGTTTGACGCATTCAACTCAGTAAAGTTCTCCGACCAAGTATCACCATACAGTTCACGTGCCATAGCAACGGCAGCGGCGGTTTTCCCCACTCCTGCAGGTCCAGAAAAGATGAGGTGCGGTAAGTTTATCCTCCGGACATAAGACTGAAGATTCTTTATTATGGCGTTTTGTCCCCCCACTTCTTCCAGCTTCCTTGGTCTGTGTTTCTCAGTCCATATCTCTTCTCTCTGCATCTTCTAGTACACTTTTTCATCTTCAAAACATTTTCTTTCTAAAGAAAGAACCTGTGCTAAGAAAGCATAGTTCTTTTGGTAAAGCTTTTCTTTCTAAGAAGAGGTTTATGCTAAAAGAAAAATAATGATTTAAAGAAAAGTTTTAACATAAAGATATTATGGATGTAAATCTGGCTTTTGGATTGTCATTGGTGAAGGTATTTATCATGCTATTTGTGGTAATGGACCCTTCAGGTAATATTCCCATATTTATGGCGTTAACGAAAGGGATGAGTGAAAGGGAAAGGAAAAAGGAGCTTAATTACGCTGTTGTGGTTACTACCATTCTACTTCTTCTGTTTGCCTTTCTTGGAAAGATTATTTTTGATGTGTTGGGCATAACTCCAAGTAGTTTTATGATAGCAGGTGGCATCCTTCTTTTGCTCATCTCCTTTGACCTTTTACGCGGGAAGCACGAATACGGAGTGAGTGGAGAATCAGGAGCAGGAGTGGGTGCAGTTCCGTTAGGGACTCCTCTACTCGCCGGTCCGGGTGCTATAACGACTGTCATGGTAATAATACAATCTTCTGAAAATTTTGTTACTGGTGCTTTTTTCGTTCTTTTTGCTATTTTCTCCGCTATTATCGCAACAAGGTTCTTATTAGGACAATCAGAAAGGATATTCGGTATAATGGGGAAAGTGGGGTCAGAAGTATTAAGCCGCGTAATGGGGATAATAGTTGCAGCAATTGCAATACAGTTTATTGCGGAAGGGATAAAAGGGATGTTTTAGTTTATCCTTTGTTAGGGTTGGCAATTTCGCCTAACGGAACCCACATATACGACGTTGCGACTGAAGGGAACAATATCCCGAAGGGAAAGCGCAGCGTATATGTCTGTGTTAGACGAGGGCGATAGCCCCGAACGGAGCGTGGCGGAGTGAGAGTTCCAAATCCTGCCCAAAAATAAAAGGGCGACATTATTTAATCTTATAACATGAAATAAAAAAGATAAATATAGAAATAATAGTAAAAAGATAGCCTCGGTAGCTTAGCTTGGATGAGCGGCTGATTTGTAATCAGCAGGTCGAGGGTTCAAATCCCTCCCGGGGCTCCATATTTAAATATGCACCCGTATGCGAAGCATTCAGAAAAATACAAAAAGAATAAGAATAAGAACAAAACCCCCGTAGCTTCGTGGCTCGATTATGATTTCTTCGCTGAGGAACAAAAACCGATAAAATGCCTGACCGTCATATTAAGAACCGTAGGCTGTCGGTGGCGAAAATGCACCCCGTGCGGCTACTGGCACGAATCCGCAGACGTAACACAGGAGAATATTCTGACTCAACTTGAACATTCGTTAAGAAACAGCCCTGAAGAAGATTTTATACTCAAGTTCTTCACTTCCGGCAGCTTCCTCGACGAACGAGAAATATCGAGCGATACAAGAAAAGAAATAGCTGAGATGGTGAAAAAAAGAAAAGGGATAAAGAAGCTAATAGTGGAGACGAGACCAGAATTTGTAAGCGAAGATAAAGTCACGGATTTAAAAAATGTCGAGCATCTTGAGGTTGCTATAGGGTTAGAAACTGCAAATGATCTCATCAGGTCGAATTATATCAACAAAGGTTTCTCGTTTGATGATTATCGAACCGCATCGGAACTCGTGAACGAATACGGAGCGACGGTAAAAACGTATCTTTTGCTTAAACCACCTTTTTTATCCGAGAAAAGGGCACTGGAAGACGTTATAAAATCCGCTGAACTTGTCGCTCCTTACAGTTCCACCATCTCGTTGAATCTCTGCAACGTGCAGAAATACACACGCTTAGAAGAATTATGGAAAAGGAAGTATTATAGACCCCCTTGGCTCTGGAGTGCTGTGGAAGCGATAAAGGAGATAAAGAAACGTGATGAAAATGTCGTGGTGATGTCAGACCCCGTGGGTGCAGGGTATAGAAGAGGACCGCATAATTGTGGTAAGTGCGACTTCAGGGTAAAGGAAGCAATAAAGAAATTCAATGTGACGCAGAACCTGAGCGTGTTAGAAATTGAAGGGATAGATTGCGAATGCAGGGAAGTATGGCATGCACTGCTAAAATTTGATGCTTTTTTGTTTGGCGGGGACAACCTTTTCCTGCGTTAGTTATCTGTGTTTATGAAATAATTGTTGAATGATACAAGAAAAAAATCGAAACAAACTTATAGGATGAGTCTAAACGTTAGACGAAAGGTGAGATAGAAGATATGGAACTGGAAAAAGAAGAGATATTGAGTGCAATTCACCATTGTGTAAAATGTAAGCTGTGTAGTATTGCGAGTTTTCATCCGAATGAGGAATGGCTGCCATTATGCCCCAGCGGGGAATATTATGGCTATCAAGCGTTTTACGCACCGGGTAAGATGGAGATTTTCCGGGCGATATTAGAAGGCGAGATAACCGAACCTTCAGAGGGGCTATTGAAATCGGTCTATGCCTGTACGGTATGCGGGGCATGTTACGAGAAGTGTAAGCAGATAACAAACGTGGAGCTGGGAGCACCAGACCTGTTTGAGGCGATGCGACACGAGCTGGCAAGTAGAGGCTGGAGTCTCGATGCGCATAAGGCTATTGCAGATAAGATAGAAGAGACGAAGAATGCGTATGGCGAGAGGTATGAATACAAGGTCAAAGAGGGAGCACCCGACAAGAATGCGGACGTTCTCTATTACATTGGCTGTACCGCCCGGTACAGAGTGCCTGAGATTGCTGATGCCATGCTTGGAATCTTCGATAAAATAGGGGTAAAATACCAGTTGATGGACGAGGAATGGTGCTGCGGCTCGGTATTAGTCAGAACAGGGCAGGTAGAAGCGGCGAAGGAACTCATAGAGCACAACGTAGAAGAGATAAAACGGAGCGGTGCAAAGACCGTTGTTTTTACATGTCCCGGATGTCTGAAGACATTCAAGAAGAACTATCCTGATATGGGTGTTGAACTTTTGCATGCCACGGAGTTTTTAGCACGGTTGGGAAATATGAACCTGAAGAATGAGGAACTGAAAGCGGCTTATCACGACCCATGCCATTTGGGTAGGGATTTGGGCATATATGACGAGCCAAGAGTAATTTTGAGCAAAGTAGCAGACATAAAGAAGATGAAACGCGAAAGGGAGCAAGCATGGTGCTGCGGCTCGGGAGGTGGCGTGAAGTCGGCATACAAGGACTTCGCACTGTGGAGTGCTACCGAACGGCTGAAAGAGGCGAAAGAAGCAGGTGCGGATGCACTTGTGAGTGCATGCCCGTTCTGTAAAAGGAATTTAAAGGAAGCTGCGGAGAAAGAAGGACAACTGGAAGTGTATGACGTTGTGGAGCTTGTAAATAGGTGTTTAGGGTAAGGAGCATTAATGAAAGAACCAAAACAAGAACACCCTGGGAGAAGAGGCAGAGGTACAAGCACAAGCATGCAATAAAAGAGGTGAAGAATTATGCGGAAGAGCATTTCGTAACTGGGCTTATCCTTTCAAGTCAGGAGCTAAAAGATATTTATTAATACCTTTATCGAGATACTATCTTGACTTTGTTATATTAGTTAGAATTGCAACCCTAAAAAGCCTTCTATGATTTCGCATGGTGTTACGCCACATAATAACAAAAAACATGCGTTCCATAGGTATTGGTATCCCTAATACCTCTTCAGTATTAGATAAAAGAGATGAAAGGGCGTAAAAGCCAAAATTTGGCGATAGTTTACACTAATTGCCTACAAAAGGTGCGAAATCCGACGGAAACAACCGCTTGAACGTGACACTATCGGGAACGCTATACCTTTAGTAATACTTTTATAAAATCAATGTTAATCTGACAAAGTCAAGTTAAAAATAAGCGGGTTATATATAGTTATAGAAGCGATTACAGAAAGGAAAGGCACAACATAACTGTCGGGTGATGTAGATAGATGGGAATAGTAATAGGAATGGGAATAGGAATAGAAATGGGAGAACTGTTCATAATCCTCGCTGGCATCTTGCTGGTTTTTGATGTTGTCCTGCTGTCAAAAGCAACGGCAAAGGACAAGAAAAAACTCGAATACTCATTTTACACCTCTGCCATCGCTTGTGCGTTGGTCGTGGCTTCATATCTCTCGCTTACATGGGCTTTTGTATCCGATAATTTTTCCTTAAGCGAGGTATATACCTACAGTTCATCGAGTTTGGCTATCTGGTATAAACTTGGCGACCCATGGATAGGAGCCAGTGGGTCAATGCTTTTTCTTACTTTCCTCTTTACCATCCTCTATTTCATCTATCGGTTTAAAGAGCCCGAATTAGAAACCGGGGATGAAAAAGGAAGCATGTTTCGTATAACGCTATACAAAACAATAGACCTTTTTCTCATCTTTTTTATCCTCGTGGTCTTGCTGCACAGCCCATTTGAACATTTCCCTATGTCTATGTCTATGCAGACAGTGCTAACAGAGGGAGCAGGACTTAATCCGTTGTTACAGACGTTCTGGGTGCTTATTCACCCGCCGATAGTTTTCTTAGGATACTCTTTTGTCTTTTTCGCTTTTGCGCTCACGCTAACAGGCATGATAACAGGAGGGTTAGAAGAGCGTGAAAGAAGAACGTTAAAGCGTTCTCTTTATGCAGCATGGCTGTTTTTAGCTCTTGGAATAGCTCTTGGAGGTTGGTGGTCGTATGAAGTGCTGGGCTGGGGCGGGTACTGGTCCTGGGACCCGGTAGAAACGGCTTCTTTACTCCCCTGGCTTGCTCTTACTGCGTATTTCCATTTATCGCCTAAAAGAGGCGAAAACATGTCTAAGGAACTTACACTCCTGATTACTTTTTTAGCTGTTATATTCAGCACAGCATTGACTCGAGGAGGGCTGTTAGAGTCAGTTCACGCTTTTGGCCGCTCACCTGTCGGACCTGTACTAATATTATTCGCAGTGTGCGTTATTTTTTACTTCTTCTATCTGTGGCGAAAAGCGAATAAGCCACTCTATACGTTTGACGTTGACAGTTCTTCTTCCCTCTCTTCTATTTCACTCGTCATCGTGTACTGGTCACTAATATTCCTCCTGATAATCTGCTTCCTTGGAGATGCAACGCCAATAATAAGTGGTTTATTCGGAGATAACTCCATGACCATGAGTCCAGAATTTTATAACAAATGGTGCTTCCCCTTTACACTCGCTTTCGTAGCTGCTTTAGCGGGCTGTAACGCCAGCGCATACATGGGGGTGAAGAAATATTTGGTGCTAATCCTTGCAGTGTTGGGTGTTGGAGCCGTTTTAGCGTGGCTCGGGCAACCAACGCCAAATCCACTTGCTAATCTCGGGCTTCCTCTTATACTCGTGGCGGGGTTTACTATCGCTTATAATTTTGCTCTACGATTGCCAAAAAAGAAGAGTTCCACACGCTTGTGGGGCAAAACCATCGTGCATTTAGCAATTATAATCATTTTAATCGGCGTTTTTGTAAGCTCCACTACTGAAACAGAGAGTGGTTTCATTCTCGCAAAGCCGAACTCCACGATTAGGGCTCTGGGAATGAGAATTGAATTGAATGATTTTACTATATATACGGGCGTCGGAAGCGTTTACTCTGCACAACATCACCTCACGCTTCCAGAATACTCAGCACTAAAAATGGATGCCTCGATTAACGAAGCCGGAGATGTTCATCAGGGTGCTATGTGGACAAAATATTATACAAATCATGGCGCTGTGTCAGAGCCTTTAATCATTTCGAGCCTCACAAGCGATATATGTGTTTATATGCAATCCACAAAATCCTCTTCTGATTCACTGCTTTATGCGCTCATGGGGCAGAAAGTTCAACCTGAAAATTTTATCGTCAGCGTAAAAAGAATTCCATTAATTGGTCTTGTTTGGATTGGGATAATATTAATGGGACTTGGAATGGTTGTGTTATTAGCAGGAGAATTTGTGAACCTCCGCGACAAATAAACTCGGTCATAGCGTACGCAGCACAGCAACCGCAAGCACGACCACTGCCACCACAATCACACCAATTTTCCGCTTCTCACCACCTGCACCATTTCCCCCGCTATTTTTAGCAACCGAAGCCATGTATTTGCCGCTGCTCTCGGCCCTACTATATCGTCACCACATACACACACGCTTATTTTGTTCTCTTTAAGAGCGACATCAACAAAAGAGCGTCTTTTATCTTTGTTTTTCTCTTTTCCCTCTATATATTTGTTCTTATTCTCTCTCTCTTCCTTTATGGACTCATATACCGTTCTTATTATCTCGGTTTCATCTTCAAGCACAAATCTTGCTTTGACTTTCATTCTGCTTTTACTTTTTTCACCACCTCTTCCGGTCTTTCCTTTCTCAAAGCTCTAAATCCACAGTATGGACATCTTGCCCCTTGATGCTCGTTGGTTATCTCTACGCTCCTTTTGCACCTCAAGCAATAATATCCCATACTCTATTCTTCACCTCCCCTCCTCTATATCTACCATTGCTTTTGTTTCCAGCTTCTCTTTTCTTTCTATATCAATCCCCACTCCTGCCTCTGTCCCTTTTTCTACCATCCTCCTTACCGCCCTCTGTGCTGTTATGCCCATAGGAGTTTGTGGGAGATAGGTTCCTCCACTAAAGGTGAAACCACATTTTGAACATTTCCATATACCTGTGCCTATCCTTGTTACCGAGTTCTTTTCACATTTAGGGCACTTATGTAAGGCGTTCGTCTTCTCTTCCACCTCTGTGACAGCTTTTCTTGTTTTACGCCCGTATCTCACCCCAAACCTGCCCGCGGATTTTGTTTTCTTCCCCTTCTTTATCTTTTGCTTCTTCGCCATTTCTTATATCCCCCATTAGAGTTAATCTGTAAAAGAGATATAATAAATATAGAATGAAAATATCCGACTTAAGTTTGAAAGGAATGGAATCCGTTTTCGGTGATAGTGACGTAGAGCTATACCCGCCGCAAGAGGAGGCAATAAGAGCTGGGCTCCTCGACAATAATAATAATAATAATAATAATAACAATAATAATAATAAAAATTTCGTCATTGCTTCACCTACTGCAAGTGGAAAAACGCTGTTAGCAGAATTGGTGATGCTGAAATCAATTTTGCGTGCTTCCGGGAAATGCCTTTATGTCGTGCCTCTAAATGCCCTGGCATACGAGAAATATCAGAATTTTAAGGATAAGTACAGCTCTATTGCAAAAATTGGCATATCAACTGGCGATTACGAAAGTTCTTCGAGGTATCTTGAAAGATATGACGTCATAATTCTCACGTTAGAAAAGCTGGACTCACTCACAAGAATAAAGCCCTCATGGTTAAGGAAGATTTCGGTTGTTGTGGTGGATGAAGTGCATGTAATAGGAGATGAGAAGAGGGGACCGAGGTTAGAGGGAGCAATGGCAAGGTTCATGAGCTTTAATCGCGCTGCGAGAATCATTGCTTTATCTGCAACGATATCAAATGCGGAAGAGTTTGGAAACTGGCTGCACGCATTTTTGATACAATCTGAATGGAGACCAGTTCCTTTAAAAGAGGGAGTGTTCCTGGCAAAGGGCGACCGTGAGATAATAGAGCGAGTGGAAGAGGAACTAAAAGAGGACTCGCAAGTTCTCGTTTTTGTAAATACGAAAAGAGGTTCGGCATCTTTTGCAAGAAAAATCGCAGCCCAGTTGAAAATGGCGAATAAGGAGTTAGACAAGCTCGCAGAGCGCGTGGACATCGGTGTGGACGACCTCGGTGATATGGTCAGGTGTGGCGTTGCTTACCATAACTCGTGGCTACATCCGGAGCAAAGAAGAGCGATAGAAGAGAGTTTCAGAGAGCGGACATTAAAAATAATCTGCTGCACACCAACATTGGCAATGGGCATTTCTTTACCTGCGAAAATGGTTTTAATCAGGAATTATAAGTTCTTCACAGTGGGGAAAGGAAATGAGCCGATGCCAGTGTGTTGGGTGAAGCAGGTGTTTGGTCGTGCAGGAAGACCGGAACACGACGAATATGGAATAGGGCTGATAGTGGCGAAGAGTGCGGATGAGCGCGATGAGATAGAGGATTTTTACATAAATGGCGAATTGGAGCGGATAGAATCGCAGTTTTTCACAGAAGCAATGACAGAGCAGATTCTCGCAACTATCGTAGCCGGTGCTCATCGCATGGACAAAATCGTCGAATTCCTCGACAGTACCTTCTATGCGTATCAAAACCGCGCTCAAATGGAACTCGTGAAAGCACAAATGGATGATATACTGATGGAATTATCAGATGAAGGATTTATCACCGTAACAAGGAGTAAGAGCAAAGATAAAGAAGAAGTAAAAGCTACGGATTTTGGAATGCTTTCCTCAAGGCTGTATTTGTCTACAAAGTCCGCATTGGAGCTGAGAGAAGGTATAAAATTTTTGGATGCGGGGGAAAAGGGAACAAAAATATCGGATTTTGACCTCCTGCTCCTTTTATGCAAATGTGGTGAGGTGGTTCCGTTGAGAGTGAAAGAAGCGATGGAAATAGCGAGCAGCCTTAGCGACAATCTCGAATGGGCGTATAGTGGCGCTTATGCGTTGGGTAGTGCTATCGTTGCACATGCATGGATAGATGAGCTCACGTATCCTGAGATGAAGGAGAGGTTTGGAATATATCCAGGGGAGATTCACAACAATATCTATGTGCTGGAATGGATGTGTTATGCCGCGTCAAGGATGGCAAGGTATCTTCGTGCTGAAAATATGTATGCGAGGCTAAACGTGTTAAAGGATAGGATAAGGTACGGTATTAAAACTGACCTGCTTGGATTGGTGTCTATAAGAGGCGTTGGCAGGGTAATCGCAAGGGAATTGTATTCGGTGGGGTTCAGGAACTCAGGAGAAGTGGCAAAAGCAGATATAACGCAGTTGGAAATGGTTCCTGGTGTTGGAGCGAAGCGAGCGAAGAAGATAAAGGAAGAGGCATGGAGACAATGCAAAAGGTAACTCTTTAAATGTAATTGCCAAAAACATTAAGAATAGCTTATGGTGTACGAAAAATTCAAGAAAGAGGTAGAAAGGATACTGGAAGAAAAAGCGACACCCCTCACATGGAACGAGATAAAAGAGAATTCAACTAATCTGAAACAGAAAGTGCCGTATCATGTGTACGTGCAGAAGCTACAGGGAGATATTGGCTTGGTGAGATTCAAGCGTGAGAAGAAAATCGTTTGGGCATTAAGGAAATGGTTTGAGGACGGTAAGTTCAAGGAACTCTTGCCGGACAAGGCGCGGTTTACGATATTGTCTTCCAAAACCAAAAAAGACCACGCAATTGTAGCAAATGAGTACTGGGAACTGAAAAGGATTTATCCTTTCCTGTATCCGCCAAATGTATGGGACGTAATAGAAGCAGAAGTAGAGGACTTCTTTCCTGAAGAAGATAAAAGACCAGATAGCATAAGGATACGTGAAGAAGAGATAAAGCACTTACGAAGGATAGAAGAAGACGAAGAGCGGATAAGAATTGCGGAGAAAATATCAGAGAGTGGTGAATTTCTGCATACTGATGCCTGGAAAGGGAAGACGTTAGGTATGACAAAGCCGAGATTCCGGTGTTTTTACTTCTATGATAGCAAATGCCAGTTCTTCTGTGACCAGAGCGTTTGCGTGGGGCATGATATGGAAGTGGAGGAAGAGGGAGAAAAAATAGAAATAAAGGGGGATAGGGTTTATTTCGTTTTGGAAGCAGCGGAGCGAGAAGGGGGCGAGTTTGTATGGGAAAAGTCAAGGGTGGAGTGGCGCATAAAGTCGGTGATTTCGTTAACGGATCCAAGACAGCGAAGGTTGTCTTTTTAGCGGTTTGGTTTGTTAGCGGTTTAGATATATAGTGAGGGCTTTAATCGAGCAACGTGGCACAAGAATAACCTCGTTATGGGATAATTCAAAGAGAACAA